>JAFZRW010000103.1 GCA_017619685.1 Schwartzia sp. (in: firmicutes) | reverse complement strand
CCCGACCATTGCCGATCGGCGAAATGACGCCAACGCCGGTCAAAACCACACGATTCGTCAAAACCTAACACCTCTCAAACTTTGGAACTAACCCCGGCGACCGCTCAGTTCGCCTCTTCGACCTCCGCCATCAAACGGCGGAAGATTTCTTTCACCGGAAGAATCTCTTTGATTCTTGAAATATACTCGCCCGTAAAGACGAGGCCCGTGTCCACATCTCCTTGCTGCGCCCGAATCAGCGAACGGATAATGCAGAAATTGTGCCTGCACTCCTTCAGACAGTTGTCGCAGCGCGCCGGCGGAACGTTTTCTTTCATGATCCGCTGTGCGAAAGGATTTTGAACCGCGCGGCCCGGCAGCCCGACCGGGCTGTGAATGACCACGATGTCCTCCGCCTTGGATTTCAGGTAAAACTCCTTGAGCATCGGCGCGGAATTTGCCTCTGCGCTCGACGCAAAGCGCGAACCCATCTGTACGCCGTTTGCGCCCATGTGAATCATATCCGCAACGTCCTGCCCGTGCAGGACGCCGCCCGCCGCGATGACGGGAATCTTGACCGCCGCCCGGATATCGGGAATCAGATTGCGGACGGAAATGTCGGTGCCGAGATGACCGCCGGCCTCTTTTCCCTCGACGACGATCGCCGTCGCGCCGAGGCGCTCGGATATTTTTGCTAATTTAACGGAAGACACGATCGGAACGATCGGCGTCCCCGATTCTTTTCCCATTCCAAACACATCGCGCGAGAATCCCGCGCCCGCCACGACGAGGTCGATTCCTTCGTCGATCGCCGTATTGACGATCTCGCTGAATTTCCTTGCCGCGACCATAATATTTATGCCGATGACGCCCTTCGTCAAAGAGCGCGCCATGCGGATTTCATACCGAAGCTCGTCGTTTGACATGCCGGAAGCCGCGATGAGGCCGATGCCTCCCTGATTGGCCACCGCTGCGGCAAGCCTTGCCGTCGAAAGCCGGATTGCCATGCCGCCCTGCACGATTGGAATTTTCGCTATCTTATTGCCAATCTTGAGCTCTGGAAGTTTCAAGCGTACCACCCCATTTCGTCCTTCCCTTAGAAAGCCCCGTGAGTATTTCACGGGGCTTTTCGCAAGGAAAGATGCTTAGGTTTGCCAGCCCCTTATTTGCCCTGGTTCTGGTCAATATAGGTCACAACATCCTGTACCGTCTTGATCTTTTCAGCAGCCTCATCCGGGATCTCGATACTAAACTCTTCCTCGAAAGCCATAATCAGCTCAACAATATCCAGCGAATCGGCGCCCAGATCGTCAATAAACGTGGACTCAATCGTCACATCGTCGGCTTCAACGCCAAGCTGCTCAACCACAATATCCCTGACTTTATCAAACGTCGCCATGCTGTATTCACCTCCCTCCAAGAGTATTCTCGTGATCTATCACATAACCATGCCGCCGTCTACGTTCAGTACCTGCCCCGTGATGTAGGAAGCCTGATCCGAAACGAGGAATAAGACGGCAGCGGCAATATCTTCCGGCGTACCCATGCGCCCCAGCGGAATGCCCGCCAGCGCAGCTTCTTTCGCTTTGTCCGAAAGCACCGCCGTCATATCGGTGGCAATAAATCCGGGCGCGACGGCGTTTGCCGTGACGCCTCTGCTCGCAAGCTCTTTCGCGATCGTCTTCGTGAAGCCGATGACGCCCGCCTTGGCCGCCGCATAGTTCGCCTGACCTGCGTTGCCCGTGATGCCGACAACAGACGCCATATTGACGATACGACCCGCACGCTGCTTCATCATCACCTTCGCGACCGCTTTCGTAGCCAGGAAGACGCCCTTGAGATTCGTCGAAAGCACGGCGTCCCAGTCCTCTTCCTTCATACGAGCAAGAAGGCCGTCGCGCGTAATGCCGGCGTTGTTCACAAGAATGTCGATCCGCCCGAAAGCGTCCGCCGTCTTCTGCACCATCGCCTGTACCGCCGCCTCGTCGGCGACGTCCGCTTTGACGAGAATTGCTTCTCCGCCCGCCGCTTCGATTTCCTGCTTGACGGCTTCCGCCGCCGCCTCGTTTCCGGCGAAGTTCAAAGCAACTTTTGCGCCTTCAGACGCGAGTTTTAGGGCGACAGCGCGTCCTATGCCCCGCGAAGCCCCCGTCACAAGGGCACACTTTCCATCTAAAAGCATATTAGCGAACCTCCTTCCATGTGTCAAGAGTTTTTTCGAGGGAAGCCGCATCTTCCACGTTCATATTCTTGATTTTCCGGTCGATCCGCTTATTGAAGCCGCAGAGCGTCTTGCCCGGGCCGGCCTCGATGAAAGCGTCCGCGCCGAAAGCCTGCATCGCCGCGACGCAATCCTCCCAAAGCACGGGGTGCGCCGCCTGCAAAACAAGATTCTCCTTGATTTCGGCAGCTTTCGTCTCAAGCTTGCCTGTGTAGTTCGACGCCACAGGGAAACGCGCGTCGTGCAGCGTCACCTTGTCGAGCTCCACCGCGAGTTTCTTTGCCGCAGGCTCCATCAGCGTCGAATGGAACGGCGCGCTGACCGGAAGCAGCACGCATTTTTTCGCGCCTGCCGTATTGAGCGCCTCCACAGCTTTTTCCACGCCTTTCGCCGCACCGGCGATTACCGTCTGCCCGGGGCAGTTCAGATTGACTGCCTGCACCGGCGACTCAGCGTTGATCTCTTCGCAAATCTTTACGATCTCCTCACGCGAAAGGCCCATGACCGCAGCCATCGCGCCCTCGCCGACGGGAACGGCCTCCTGCATATACATGCCGCGCTTATGAACGAGACGCACCGCGTCAGCAAAATCCAAAACGCCCGCCGCGACCAGTGCAGAATATTCGCCGAGGCTGTGACCTCCGGCAACGTCCGGCTCTACGCCGTGCTCTTTCAGGATTTCCGCCGCGATCACGCTGACCGTCAAAATCGCCGGCTGCGTATTCGCCGTGAGGCGAAGCTCCTCCTCCGGCCCCTCAAAGCAAAGTTTCCGTATCGAATAACCAAGCGCCGCGTCCGCTTCGTCAAAACGCGCCTTTGCGACGTCGTATTTCTCGTAAAATTCTTTTCCCATGCCGACAGCCTGCGCGCCCTGGCCCGGGAAAACAAACGCAATCTTGCCCATTCTTCCTCCTTGCAGGCGTCAACGGAAATTCTTATGCACGTTCTCGGCTGCCGCCGCAACGCCCTTCACAAGATCTTCCAGAATGACGCGCACCGGCTTGATGTCGTTCATCATGCCCGAGATCTGTCCGATCATGACCGAGCCCATCTCGACGTCGCCTTCGCGCGCCGCCATACGCAGCGTGCCGAGTCCGAGTTTCTCAAGTTCCTCGGCAGGCGCGCCCGCCGCCTCTCTTTCAAGATAAATGCGCGTGAGCTTGTTCTGGAGCACGCGCGCCGGGTGTCCCGTCGTGCGGCCCGTGATGACCGTCGAGCGATCGCGCGCTTTCAGTACGAGATTCTTATAATTTTCGTGAGCGATGCATTCTTCGGACATGACGAAACGCGTACCCATCTGCACCGCCTGCGCGCCCAGCGCAAACGCCGCGCAAACGCCGCGCGAATCGCCGATGCCGCCCGCCGCGATAACGGGAACATCCACCGCGTCCACAACCTGCGGCACGAGCGCCATCGTCGTCAACTCGCCGATATGACCGCCGCTCTCCATGCCTTCCGCAATGATCGCGTCGACGCCCGTGCGGACAAGCCGCTTTGCCAGCGCGACCGAAGCGACGACGGGAATCACTTTCGTTCCGATTTCTTTCAGCGAGAGAATATACTCGCCGGGATTGCCCGCGCCCGTCGTCACGACCGGCACGCGCTCGTCCAGCATCAACTGCATGACTTCCTTGACGAAGGGGGACATCAGCATGATGTTGACGCCGAACGGTTTTTTCGTCGCCTTCTTCACCTTCTGTATTTCCGCGCGAAGCACGTCCGGCGGCATGTGTCCGGCGCCGATGATGCCGAGGCCGCCCGCCTCCGACACTGCAGACGCAAGCTCTGCCGTGCCGAGCCAAGCCATACCGCCCTGAAAGATCGGATACTTGAGCCCGAGCATCTTGCAAATCGCATTCTCTTCAAACATTACAAATCCTCCTTCGCCCATCGCATGATACAGGACGCCCATGTGAGCCCCGCGCCGAACCCGGCCAGGACGACAATGTCGCCTTTCCTGAACCGGCCTTCGCCCGCGGCCTCTGCAAGCGCCATCGGTATCGAGGCGGCGGACACGTTCCCGTATTTACCAATATTGATTATAACCTTTTCCTGCGGCAATGCAAGACGTTTTGCCGCAGATTGGATAATTCTTATATTTGCCTGATGCGGAACAAGCCAATCGACTTCTTTCGCGTCGATTCCGGCGCGTTCCAGCGAACGTTTCATCGTCGCACCCATGGCGCGAACGGCGAACTTGAACACTTCCGCACCGTTCATATAAACACAGTTCTGCTTTTGGCCTTCCACCAGCGCGCGTCCCCGGTCTCCTGACGCGATTCCCAGCGCGCCCGTTCCGGTGCCGTCGCAGCCCATGTCAAAACCCAAAATGCCGAAGCCCTTTTCTACCGGTCCAAAGACAGCAGCTCCTGCTCCGTCTCCAAAGAGCACGCAGGTGTTCCTGTCCTTCCAGTCCAGAAAATGGGAAAGCACCTCCACACCGATGACCAGGACCCGGCGATAGACGCCGCTCTGAATGAATTGAGCCGCCACGGTGGAACTATACACAAACCCCGAACAGGCCGCCGTAAGATCGAAGGCCGCCGCACGGGAAGCACCGAGCTTTGCCTGGATAAAACTCGCCGTCGAAGGACAAACAGCGTCCCCCGTCAGCGTCGCACAAATAATGAGGTCTATTTCCTCCGGCGCCGTATGCGCGTCGTCAAGAGCGCGCACCGCCGCCCGGTAAGCCAACTCCGAAGCGGGCATATCGTCCGGCGCAATCCGTCGCTCATGAATCCCGGTACGCTCTACAATCCACTGATCGCTCGTATCGACCATTTTTTCAAGGTCAAAATTCGTGAGGATACGCTCCGGCACATAAAAACCCGTGCCGAGGACACCGGCGTCAATTGTCGTCGAGGTCATTAAGCAATATTTCCTCCTTCACGATCGTGCTTTGAATTCTTTCCAATACTTTACTCGCCGCGAAATCGTTCGCGACGCGGATAGCGTTCTCGATGGCCTTCGCGTTCGACGAGCCGTGACTGATAATGACGCAGCCGTTGACGCCCAAAAGCGGCGCGCCGCCGTACTCGGTTACGTCGAGCTTTTTCGCAAGATTTTTCAGCGCCGGCTTCACAAGAAGCGCGCCAAGCTTCGCAAAAAGCCCCGCGCTCGTCAGTTCGTCCTTGACAAGCTGGATAATCGTCTTTGCGAGACCCTCGCCAAATTTCAACAATGCATTGCCGACGAAACCGTCGCAGACGACTACGTCGAAATTCCCTTTCGGAATATCGCGTCCTTCCGCGTTTCCCGTAAATCGAATGACCTGCCGCTCTCCGAGCGTCGTCAGAAGAGGATACGTCTCGCGGGCGAGTTCGTCGCCCTTCGTTTCCTCCTCGCCAATATTGAGCAAACCGACGCGCGGCGATTTATGGCCATAGACGAGCTCGGAATAAATCGAGCCCATCAACGCACTCTGCAAAAGATGAATCGGCTTTGAATCGACGTTCGCGCCGGAATCCAGCATCAGCGTAGCGCCCTGCGGCGTCGGAATCGGCGTCGCGATAGACGGACGTTTGATTCCTTTGATGCGTTTCAGCACAAGCTGGGCCGCGGCCACCGCCGCTCCCGTACTGCCCGCCGAAAGCACCGCGTCGCACTCTCCGTCTTTTACGAGACGCGTTGCGACCACGATGGACGAGTCTTTTTTCTGCCGGACGGCGTCCGCCGGATGCTCGTTCATCTCGACGACTTCGCTCGCATGGCGGACGCTGATCTTCGCCATGCCCATATTGCGCTCCGCCGAAAGGATATTATTTATTTTTTCTTCGTCGCCGACCAGCACGATATCGCAATCAAACTGCCGCGCGGCGCGCAGTGCGCCAAGAACGATCTCCTTCGGGGCGTAGTCGCCCCCCATGGCGTCCACTGCAATCTTCATCAGGAATCCCTCCTGTAGGCGGGGCGCACCAATCGCGTGCAAGACCCATATCGAAAAGGTATATTTCCTATTCCATCAACCATATCGTCTGATTATACTTGCTTTCCCATAAAAAAGCAAGCGCACCATAAAACAAATTCAAAAACGCCCGCGCGACGCAGTATTCGCGCGGTATCAAAGCTTGCGAGCCTTGCATAAGCGACCGCTAAGGCGCTAAAGCGCCAAGCGTCTGCTTATCGTTAAGTGCTCTCACAAAACAGAAAGAGCAGGCGTTTTGCCCGCTCTCCTTTCCCAGTCGTTCAATCACTTACTCTGCCTGAGCGATAACTTCCTTGCCGTCATAAAAACCGCACTCCATGCAGACATGATGGGGGAGCTTCGGCTCATGGCACTGCGGGCAAAGCACATAGCCCGGCACCGTAAGTTTCCAGTTTGCGCGGCGCTTGTCGCGACGCGATTTCGACATTTTACGTTTCGGCGCTGCCATCCAGATACACCTCCTTAACTACGATCAGGTTCGTCATTCAAAAGATTTTTCAAGACCTCAAGCCGCAAGTCCACGGCCTCCCGGTCGCAGCCACAATCGCCTTGATTCAAATCCGCACCGCATTTCGGGCAAAGCCCCTTGCAGTCCGGCCGGCAAAGATTTCGGATCGGGAGCGCGGCAAGAACCGTATCCCGCACCAGCGGCGCAAGATCGATCCCGTCGTCCCCGAAGCTGTTTTCCTCCGCGTCGGGCGCTTCGCCCCCGCGGGAAAAATTCTCCGCAAACGGATAACATTCCGGCACTTCCGCTTCCGCCAGGCACCGATCGCAAACGAGCTCGCGCACCGCGCGTATCTCGCCCACGATACGGAACGAGCCGCCTAAATTTTCCAGCGTCCCTTCCACGAGAAGCGGACCGGAAAAACGTGCGTCCTTTTCTCGGATGCCGATTCCCTCCGCCGTATCCTCAAAACGGAAGTCGCCCTTGTATCCAAGCGCTTCCTCCCGTTCGCCTATCTTCAATTTCATTCCCATCCGACATCAGCCTCAACCTATTATAGCGACCGCCTATTGCCTTGTCAAGAAATTCGTGTCGCAGGCTCCGCATATAGTAAGATTAGGCTTTCCGGACGCTCAATGGCCTGTTTTTTTAAATCGTCCCCCCACGATATCATGAACCTGATTGATGGTGACGAAAGCTGTTTCGTCATAATCCAGGACAATCTCTTTTACCCGCTGAACTTCCAGCCGTGTAACGACCGCGTACAGCACCTTCCGCTGTTCCTTCTTGTAGCCGCCTGCGCCGTAAAGGATCGTGATGCCGCGCCCGAGCTCGCTCATCAGCGCCTGTCCGATTTCATCCGGCGCCGTCGTCACGATCATGACCGAATACGACTCATCCATGCCCTTGAGGACAGTGTCGATCGTTTTTGAAATCACAAAATAAGCGACGACGGAATACATCGCCCGCTCCCAATCGAACAAAAAACCGGCCGCCGCAAAAATGAACAGATTGATGAACATGACGACCTCGCCGACGGAAAAAACCGATTTCTTGTCCGCGATGATCGCGACAATCTCCGTCCCGTCCAGTGAGGCGCCCGCCCGCATAATGAGTCCCACGCCGATCCCATCGATGATGCCGCCGAAAATCGACGCCAGGAAAAGATCGTCGGTGAGCTGCGGCACAGGCGTGAAATAGGCCGTCCAGATCGCCAGGAAAATGATGGCAACAGTCGTCGCTATGACAAAATCTTTGCCGATTTGCTTGTAACCGAGATAAAGAAAGGGCAGATTGAACAGCACGAGAAAAATACCGTACTCTTGCCTCGTGATCGCGCCCGCCATGATGGAAAGGCCTACGACGCCGCCGTCGATGATCTCATTCGGAACAAGAAAAATTTCCAGCCCGATAGACGCGATAAACGCGCCCAAAAAAAGTACCAGATATTTCCTCAACGTTTTTTTCCACGGATGCGCGGCGCGCTGAAGGGGGACAGTGCCTGCCGTTTCCATCAATCTATTCCCCCAGTCTGCGGCGGAGTTCCGCGATGGCCGCATCTCTCACTTTTTTCAGCGGCACGTCTTTTTCCTGTGCGAGGCGTCGGCAGTCCTCATACTCCGCCGAGAGGGAAACGATCTGGCCTTTATACGCGCTGATCTTGCAGGACACTTCGCCGTAAGGCGTCTCGACCGTCGCGGTTCGACGCGCCGCCTCCAAACGCTCGCCGACGGGAACGACGCGAAGCCCGATGCTCGTCGTCTCGCGGAACAGCAAGTCGGCGCACTTATCCTTTTCCGATTCGCCGACCAATACCGAAAGCGCCGACGCCGGACGGTTCTTCTTCATGAAGATCGGCGTCGTCCAGACATCCAAAGCGCCCGCCGCCAGGAGTCTCTCGTACACGTATCCGTAATCCTGCGGATTCATATCGTCGATGTTTGTTTCCAATAAATATAAGCGGCGCGCTTCCTTCCCCTGATAATCTCCGACATACACGCGAAGCACGTTCGGAATGGAAAGTTCCCATGTTCCCGCGCCGTAAGCGATCGCTTCCGGCTGAAAATCGCCCGGCAAATTCTCCGCGAATTCGCCCAGCGCGCGAATGACCGCCGCCCCTGTCGGCGTCGTCATTTCCTTTTCGTCCGCCGCATGGTAGAACGGGAATCCCGCCAAAAGTTCCGCCGTCGCCGGTGCAGGCACCGGTATCGTTCCATGCGCGCACTCGACGAAGCCGCTGCCGGTATTGACTTTCGAGACAAATACTTTCTCCACGCCGAAATAATCGAGCGCAATCGCAGTACCTACGATATCGGCGATAGAGTCCGTCGCGCCGACTTCATGGAAATGCACCTCGTCGGCAGGAACGCCGTGTACCTTTCCTTCCGCCTCCGCCAGCCGCTCGAAAATCGAAAGACTCGTTTCCTTCACTTTTTCGCCCAACATCGAACCTTCGATCATATCGCGGATCGTCGCCATCGTACGGTGCGTGTGGGCATGACCATGCTCGTGTTCGTGTTGATGTTCGTGGCATTGTTCTTGCTCGCCGTCATGCTCATGGCCGCAATGGTCGTGCCCGTGTGTCGCCGAAGGCTCGACCGCATGGAATTCCGCCGGCTCGCCGTTCACAAGCACCCGCACATACTTTGCGCGAATCCCGTTCTTCGAGACGTCCGACGCTTCAATGGAAAACTCGTCCGGAGGCAGCACCTTCCGAAGCTCGCGCGTCAAATATTCCTCGGGAAGCCCCGCCTGCAGGAAAGCGCCCAAAAGCATGTTGCCGCTGATTCCCGCAAAACAATCCAAATAAATCGCTTTCATCACGTCACGCCTCTTTTCATCTTTCCTTGTTGATCTTACTCGCGAGCACGCCCGCGCCGTATCCGTTGTCTATATTCATGACCGCGACGCCCGCCGCGCAGGAATTGAGCATCGCTAGAAGCGCCGACAATCCCCGGAAACTCGCGCCGTACCCCACGCTTGTCGGTACGGCAATCACAGGCCGCGCCGTCATCCCGCCCACCACGCTCGCCAGCGCGCCTTCCATGCCCGCGACGACGATAATCACGTTCGCGCGCATAATCTCTTTTTCGTGGGCAAAAAGGCGATGGATCCCCGCAACGCCGACGTCAAAGCACGTATCGACGGCGTTCCCCAACAGCTCCGCCGTCAGCGCCGCCTCACGCGCAACGGGAATATCGCTCGTTCCCGCCGTCAGTACCAATACACGGCGCGACTCGTCAGCCGCCTCCACGTTTCGCCGCACATACAGAATGCGCGAGGCTTCATCGTAAACGGCTTCCGGCACGGTCTCGCGCACGAACGCCGCCATATCCTTCGACACCCGCGTCGCCATCACGCTTTTCTTGCTCTCCGCCAAAAGCCGCGAAAAAATCCCCCGCGTCTGCTCGTTCGTCTTCCCCTCGGCGTAAATCACCTCGGGAAAGCCCTGTCGCATTTCGCGGTGATGGTCAAGCTGTGCGAATCCCATATCCTCATACGGCATACGGGAAATCGCCTCGACGCTTTCCTCCATCGTCGCCGCGCCCTGCCGATAGCGCTCCAGACAGGTGCGAATCGCTTCTTTATCCAAGAGCCCCACCTCTTCTTTTACAAAAAAAGCCCCTTCCTTGATTGGAAAGGGCTTCCGATGGTCACGCCTCCGGTTCCGGAATCTCCGCCGGCGCCATCGGCTGCGGCTCCGCAGGAGGCATTTCCGGCTCGACGGGCATCTTGTGCAGCTCGTCCCGCGCCTGTTTCAAGACTTCAAGCGCGTTCCCTACATTCAAAATCATGTGGTCGAAGACCTGGCTCGCATAGCTGTTCGCGTTCACGCGAAGCTGACGCGCCTGCTGATACGCATGCTCCGTCAGTTCCTTCTGCTGCGCCGTCGCCTGCTCCATGATGAGCTCGGCCTTTTCCTTCGACTCGCGGACGATCTTGCTCTCGTCCGTCATCTGGTCCGCAATATCCCGCGCCTGCGAAATAATCTTTTCCGCCTCGACGCGCGCTTCGTTCAGGATGGCGTCCTTGCTGTCCAAAATCTCATGGGCGTTCTGGATCTCGTTCGGCAGCTCCTGACGGAGATTATCGACGAGATGCACCAGTTCCATTTCGTCAATGAGGCTTCGGTTCGTAAGCGGAATCCGCTTTCCGTCCACAACAAGATTTTCAATTTCATCTAAGATCGTATTTACCGACATCTTTCCATCCTGCTTTCTTCCAAAATTCTATGCCGACCGACCGTCGGCGCCAAAAAGCGCTAAACGCTTCCGAATCAAATTTATGCTTTGTCTTTTTCAAGCTTTCGGGCAATAGCTTCCTCGACGCAGTCAGGCACGAGACCGTGAACGTCCCCGCCGAATACCGCCAGCTCCCGAATCCCGGAAGAACTGACGAAATAATACTCCTGCCCCGTCAAGATGAAGACCGTCTCGATATCGGGCGCGATATGCTTGAGCATTTGCGCCTGCTGGAGCTCGTACTCAAAATCCGTCACAGACCTGAGCCCGCGCACGATAACGCTCGCTCCGGCCTTGTGCATATAGTCGGGCAGAAGCCCCGAAAACGAACTGACCGTAAGGTTCGGGATATGCCTCGTCGACTCCCGGATCAGCCGCTCGCGTTCCTCCACGGAAAAGAACGGTTCCTTGCGAATATTGTGAAACACGCCGACGATGATCTCGTCGAACATCTTGCTCGCCCGCTCAAAAACGTCGACATGCCCCATCGTCACCGGATCGAAGCTGCCGGAGCAGACCGCTCTCGTCATTATTCATCCTCCAGTTGCGCCCCTGCGTTCTCAAAGAAACGCAGCCGCGTCGTATGTCCGTAACGCTCCTCCCGCACAAGCGACAGGTGCGAAAGCGTCGGAATCGTTCGCTCGTCTTCGCCGCTTTCCACGATCACCAGCGCGCCCTCCGAAAGAAGGGACGAACCGTCAAGCGCGGTAAGCGCGCGTTCCCAAAGCCCTTTTCCATAGGGCGGGTCGCAAAACACGAGATCGAACGTCTCTCCGTCGGCCGCAAGCCGCGTCAGCGCCGTAAATACGTCGCCGCGCATGATGCGCGCAAGTTCTGAGAGTTTCGCGTGCTCCGCATTGTCCTGCAGGATATTTCCCGTCGCGCGGTCTACCAGCACCGCGCGCGCCGCGCCCCGGGAAAGCGCTTCAAGTCCGAGGCTTCCCGTGCCCGCGAAAAGATCGAGCACACAGCGGTTTTGCACACGCGCGCCGAGAATATTGAACAACGATTCCTTCACGCGGTCCGAAGTCGGACGCGTCGACAAACCCTTCGGCGCTTTCAGGCGAACGCCCCGCGCCCTGCCCGTAATAATTCGCATGCGCCGCGACGCTCCTCCCGTTCAAACTTCGTTTATTGTATCATATTTTTTCCCGTTCGTGAACTAAAAAATAAAAAGGCTTGCGGAAGCCCCGCAAGCCTTGATTTTCTGGCGGAGAGGGTGGGATTCGAACCCACGGTGGCTCATCACCACACTTGATTTCGAGTCAAGCACCTTCGACCACTCGGACACCTCTCCAGTCACGAAGAGTAGTATACCATAAGCAACAATTTGTTGCAAACAGTTTTTATGACCGCGGCTTATTTCTCACCGATGCGGCCGGAGTGCGTGACGTGGTAGCCGTGGCTCTCGAGCTGCTCGATCAGGTTTCCTTCGTTCATGAAGTTGCCGCGAACGATGATGTCATATTTACCCATATCCTTCTTGCAGGTAACGAAGCTGTCGATGTTGAAGCCCGCGTCCGCGAAAATAGTCGAAATCTCTTTGACGACGCCGACCTTGTTGTCGACCTCGATGGTGATACGGTCCTTGCCTTCGGAGAGACCCATGATCTCGACGAGCGCGTTGAAAATATCCGTCTCCGTGATGACGCCGACGACCGCGCCGACGTCGGTCGTGACCGGCACGCCGCCAATCTTGTTCATCGACATGAGCAGCGCCGCTTCCTCGATGGGCGCGTTCTCATTGACGGAGATGACCTTGTCGCTCATGATCTCCCGAATGGAGATTTTCGCGAGCAGGGAATTGATCTCATAGCGGGAAAGCGTAGTGGCCGCAGACGGCGATACGCGCATGAGATCCTTGTCCGTGACGATGCCGACAAGCTTTCCGTTGTCGACGACGGGCAAACGACGAATCTTGTGTTCCTTCAGAAGCGCGGCGGCGGTATCGACTTTGTCCTCCGGCTTGACGGAAATGGGATTTCTGGTCATTCGATCGGCTACAAACATTATGCTTTTCCTCCTTTTTCCATGACCTTTCATTCTCGTTTTCTCTATGCAGATTCTCAGCACGATACGAATCGCGCTTCTTTGTTTCCACAAATCCAAAAGGAAAAATTCGCTATCCGACTCTCAAAATCCTGCCAATTGCAGAAAAATTTTCGTGAAATACACATGACGTATAATACGATAATAGAGCGCAGAACAAATTTTCATAGGCAAGGCGGCAGGAAGGAGGCGTAGTGGTGCTACGCCGACTTAGGCAGAAAGCCGCAAGCTTTGCTTGCGTGCGAATCGCCTATGCAAAGCTAGACAACACAGCCTATGGAAATTTGGGCAAGCTCTATTATCCGCCGAGATAGGCCTTGCGCACTTCCTCACTAGCCGCAAGTTCTTTCGCGTCGCCGGAAAGCGTGATACGGCCCGTTTCGAGCACATAGGCGCGGTGCGCGATGGAAAGCGCCATATTCGCGTTTTGCTCCACGAGGAGCACCGTCGTCCCCGCTTTATTGATGTCGACGATGATGTTGAAAATCTCGCGGATCAAAAGCGGCGCGAGGCCCATCGACGGCTCGTCCAGGAGCAGAAGCCTCGGACGGCTCATCAGCGCGCGGCCCATAGCGAGCATTTGCTGCTCGCCGCCGGACAGCGTGCCCGCCGCCTGCTCCTTGCGCTCCAAAAGACGCGGGAAACGCTCGAAGACCATGTTCATATCGGCCTCGATACCGTCCGCGTCGTCGCGCGTGAATGCGCCGAGCTCCAGATTCTCCAGGACGGTCATATTCGCGAAAATGCGCCGCCCTTCCGGCACCTGCGAAATGCCCGCCTTGACGATTTCCTGCGCAGGGCGGCCCGCGATAGACTCCCCCTCAAACAAGACGTCGCCTTCTTTCGGCTTCAAAAGCCCTGAGACGGTACGCAGCGTCGTGGACTTGCCGGCGCCGTTGGAGCCGATCAGCGTCACGATCTCGCCCTGGCGTACGGTGAGGCTCACGCCCTTGATGGCGTGAATCGCGCCGTAATATACATGAATATCCTTGATTTCCAGCATATCCGCCATCAGACGTCACCTCCCAGATACGCGCGAATGACCTCGGGATTCTTCTGAATCTCCTCCGGCGTTCCTTTGGCGATGATCTGTCCGTATTCGAGCACATAAATGCGCTCGCAGATGCCCATGACAAGACTCATATCGTGCTCGATCAGAAGGATCGTCAGCGAGAACTGGTCGCGGATCCAGCGGATCATGTCCATGAGTTCCTGCGTCTCCTGCGGGTTCATGCCCGCCGCAGGCTCGTCGAGCAAGAGCAGCTTCGGCTTCGCCGCCAATGCGCGGGCGATCTCGAGTCGCCTCTGCGCGCCATAAGGCAGATTTTTCGCCGTCTCGTCCGCCTTGTCGTCAAGCTTGAAGATTTTCAGGAAACGCATACTCTCCCGCGTCACTTCCTCCTCCTCGGAGAAATAGCGCCCGACGCGGAAGATCGCCTCGGCGAGGCCGTACTTCACATGCTGATGGCACGCGATCTTTACATTGTCCAGCACGGTCAGCTCGGAAAAGAGCCGAATGTTCTGGAACGTGCGCGCGACGCCGCGCTGCGTGATCTGGTACGGCGCGAGTCCGACAATGCTCTCGCCCTCCAGCTCGATATGGCCGCTCGTCGGCTGGTAAACGCCCGTAAACAGGTTGAACGCGGTGGTCTTGCCCGCGCCGTTCGGCCCGATGAGGCCGATCAGCTCGCCGTGATCGATATACATATTGAAGTCAGAAACGGCCTTGAGGCCGCCGAACATCTCGACCACGTTCGTCGCTTTGAGAAGCGGTTCAGTCATCGCTCTTCTCCTCCTTCCGGAAGCGCTTGAACGGCGAAAGGCTCGTCAGCTCCATATAGCCGAAAAGCCCCTGCGGCCGGTAAAACATCAGAAGAATCAGCGCCAGCGCGTAAATGATCATGCGATACTCGGGCCAGTCCGCGAGAATCGCCGAGATGAACGTCACGACGAACGCGCCCGCGATTGCGCCCGTAATCGAACCAAGCCCGCCCAGGACGACCATGATCAGATAATTGAAGGACTGCATAAACGTAAACGAAAGCGGCGTGATGATGTAGAAAATATGCGCGAAAAGGCCGCCCGCCACGCCGGCGAACGCCGCGCCGATAGTGAACGCCATGACCTTGTATTTCGTCGTGTTGACGCCCATCGCCTCCGCCGCAATCTCATTCTCGCGGATTGCGATGCAGGCGCGCCCATGCGTCGAGTTCACGAAATTCTTGATGACGAAAAGCGTCGCCAGGAGCGAGAAGAACACCCACGGAAACGTCGTCAGAT
>JAFZRW010000102.1 GCA_017619685.1 Schwartzia sp. (in: firmicutes) | reverse complement strand
TTTGCCGAGGATGTGCGGAACGCGAAAGAAGCGGGCATGAACGGCCACATCGCCAAGCCTCTCAACATCCCCGAAATGATGAAGACATTGGAACGCATCCTTCGGGAAAGCAATCCCGCTTGACGACGAAAAGGAGAGTGTTGCAATGAAAAAGAACATCCTGCAAAAGACCGCCGCCCTTTTCCTGTTGCTGCTCGTCCTGCTGGCGCAAGGCTGCGGAGGCCCCGGCTACAAGCATATCGGCATGGACGAGGCCGCGAAGATGATGAAGGCGGACAAAAGCGTCGTAATCGTCGATGTGCGGACGCAGGAGGAATACGACAAGAAGCACGTCCGCGGAGCGATCTGCGTCCCCATCGAGGACATCCGCGCGGGCAAGCTCGACAAGCTGCCGGATAAGAATAAGACGTTGATGCTTTACTGCTGGACGGGGCGCCGCTCGGCAGACTCCGCCGCCATCCTCGCCAAGCAGGGTTACAAGAACGTCTATGAATTCGGCGGCCTCGTGGACTGGACGGGCGACGTCGAAGGCGCAGACGTGGAAAAGAAATAGGACCGGCGGGCATTAGGTATCCGACGGCCAGTGACTCGGCATGAGGCGAAGAAGGAGGGAGTTCTGCGAAGGGCGATTGACATACCCTATTGTATAGGGTATACTTGAATCAGTGGAGGAGTTGCAGAATGCAGATAACTCGGCATTTTATTCATTCGCCCAAGTTTGATAGCCAGTGGAAAGCGTTAGGGCTGGACGATGACGAATTAAAGGACCTGCAATCTTTGCTGCTGCAAAATCCAAAAGCGGGACCCGTTATCCGGGATACGGGTCGATTGAGAAAAATCCGCTACAGTTTCGGCGGCAGAGGGAAATCGCACGCGGCGCGGGTTTGCTATGTTGATTTCGAAGAAGAGGAAACGATATTCCTTATTATGGTCTTCGCGAAAAACGAAATGGAGAATCTATCCAAAAAAGAACGGAACGAGGTCAAGAGCTTGATTACACGGCTCGAAGCTTCTTTACGTAAAAGGAATGGGGGCGTTAAGAGATGAGCAAGACGTACGAAAAAATAGCGGATTCGTTGCAGGCGCTTATTGCGGACATGGAGGCAACAGGCGGTGCGAATTTACGACAGGAAACGATATCCGTGAATATCGCCCCAGCCAGAAAGTTTACAGGGAAGGATGTCAAGGCAATCCGCAAAGCAAACGGGCTCACGCAATCTTTGTTGGCTGCGTATCTTTGCGTAAGCAAGAAGACCATCGAGGCATGGGAGGCGAACCGAAACGTTCCCAATGGTCCGTCCAGTCGATTGCTTGAGCTCTTGGAGCGCCACGCGGTATCCGTCACGGCGTAAAGGAACAAAGGAACGCCCCGGCGCTCCCCAATAAATATCCACCGGCATAGCAGGCGTAAATTAGGGATCTTCGTAAAAATGGGGGCTGTCTCAGGAAGAAATAATTCTTCTTGCGACAGCCCCCATTGTTGATTCTTCGGTTATTGGATAGAATTTAACCGCTTTTCCTCGCCAGGAGGAACACGCTGCAGAGGATCAGGGCCGAGCCGAGGGCGTCCATGATCTCGAAAGGAATGTGCAGCAAAAGGACGGAGAGGGCGATGGCTGAAAGCGGCTCGACAGAGCCTAAGATGCTTGCTTCCGTCGGCTGGATATATTTCAGGCTGCCAAGGTAGCAGCCGAAAGCGACGACCGTGCCGAAAATGATGATGTAGGCATAGATTATCGCGGCGGTCGCGTTCCAATGGCCCGAAAATGCCCAGGGGGGACAGAAACAAGCGAGCACGATGCCGCCGATGAGCATGCCCCAGCCGATGACGAGCGTGGCCCGCCATTTTTGGATCAATCGTTTCGGCTGCACGGTGTAAAATGCGGCGGAGGCGGCAGAGAGCAGTCCCCATACGACGGCGACGGCAGGAATGGACAACGTTTCGAGATTGCAATGGGTGACGAGGAGGAAGGTGCCGAGGACAGCCAGACTGACGCAGAAAAGCTCAAGGGCTTTCGGCGGTTTGCGCGTGGAAATCGTCTTGTAGAGCACGATGATGATAGGCATCAGGTATTGCAGTACGGTGCCCGCAGCCGCGTTTCCGTGCTTTATGCTGGCAAAGTACGTGTACTGTACCATCAGCATTCCCAGCAGCGCAAACGCAATCAGTTCTTTTGCGTCCTGACGGTCTTTCCAGACGGCGAAGATACCGCCCCGGTAGAAGAAAACGTCGAGAAGCAGCAGAATCGTTCCCGCCAAGAGCATACGGGTGACGACCAGCCATTCCGTCGTGAAGCTGCAGTCCTGCAGCAGATATTGTCCCGCTACGCCGCTGCCGCCCCACATGGCGGCGCCCGCGGAGGCCATCAGAAGCCCTTTTCTATGGTCCGACATTTTCATCACCTCCCCGGCGCGCATATATCCATGAAAGATATTGTATGACTATCGCAAAATGCGCGTCACTTCGACGACGTCTTTGTGCGTCACGTTTCTCGGCTCAAAACGGATCCAGTGGTAAACGATCTGCATTACCGCGCCCGCGCCGACTGTGCCGATCAGAGTGCCAATGCCCACCGGTCCGCCGAGGAGCCAGCCGACGAGCAGTACGACGCTCCACAGTCCGATTTGGACGGCACCGATGGGTACGTTCGGCATTCTTTTCCCGAGACCGACCAGCAGCGCGTCGCGTGGGCCGCAGCATTGGCCGGCTTTCATGTAAACGTACATGCCGAGCGCCATGAAGACGAATCCGATCAGCATGGCGGCGCCGCCGAGCCATAGGCTTTGATTGTCGGGAAGCGGGTTCAGGGTATTGAACATCTGCACGAAATTTCCCGTCAAAAGCGCGTCGATGATCGTGCCGTATCCGATCCGCTCTTTGAGCAGCAAGTCGACGATCAGGACCATGACGGCGATGATCGTCATGGCAAGACCGTAGTTCAGCGGCGTTTGGCGCGCGACGCCCATACCGAGACAATCCCACGGCGCAAGACCGATATTCGCGTATATGGTAAGATGCACGCCGAAGGCAAAGACGAGCAGGCCCCAAGCGATCCGGAGCCATTGGCGGAATATCGTTCGCCGCTGCTCGCGTTTCGTATCGTGCGTACGGGGCTTTTTGGCCGCCTGGATTTGTTTCGATATCATAAGAAAGATTTTGTCCCTTCCTGCATGGAGTTTTTGGCGCGCATTGGTTTCGGTCCGTATTGCCCGCCAAATGATAATAATGTACCCTGTATATAGAAGAAAAGCAAGTGGGGGACAGGCACACGATGAATGTATACACATATACATGAGTTCTCTGTGTAGACAACTGTAAATTGGAGTGCTATACTGCGTTTTGTTAAAAGCATATTGCAATAACGGCAATGGAGCCTTGCGGCGCCGGAGCGATTTTCGTTCCGGCGTTGCGAGGCTTTTGTTGTTTTTGGGAAGGAGAGAGGTTTATGTGCAGAATCGGAGCCATCAAGAGCAAGAAACCGGTGCAGCCGTCGTCGGCGCTGCGTCTCATGCTGCCGCAGCAGGAAGGGCATGACAATTCCGGCTTCGCGATGGTGATGCAGGATCTTTACGGGGTGTTTGGGCTTTATAAGGATAAGCCGCTCCTGTCGATGGCGTGCACGCAGCAGGGCGGGCATCTCGTCGAAGAGTACATGGACGCGCACCGCTTCGTCAAGATGTCCGAGTGGCTGCCTGTGCCGGACAAGCGAAAGGGATTGAATATCCAGACGATGCCCTATTACATTTTCCGTACCTATGACTACCCGGAAAATGTGACGGACCCGGACGAGCGGGAGGAACTGCTTCTCGATACGCGGCTGGCGCTGCGCGAGATGCTGACGGAGACGGGACAGGGCTACGTCTATTCTTTCTGGCCCGATGTGCTGACGCTGAAAGAAGTCGGCGACCCCAGCGATATCGCGACGTATTTCCATCTTTGGGACGACAACGGCTCCCTCGTCGCGAAGAATATCATCGTACAGAGCCGCCAGAATACGAACTACGAGATCATCCGATACGCGGCGCACCCGTTTTTCCTGCAGGGATACACGCTCTGCGCCAACGGCGAGAATACGTTTTACACGAAGAACAAGGAGTTCCAGAAGTCGCTCCATCGCGGCTATATCGGCTTTGAGTCGGACTCGCAGAATTTCCTCTACACGCTTCATTATGTGCTGCATGAGCTGAAATGGCCGATCCCGTATTACAAACATGTGATCACGCCGCTGCCCTTCTCGGAAATCGAGGAACGCGAGGATAAGGACGTACTGCTTTCGATTCGTCAGTCCCTCGCGCATCTCGAGATCAACGGGCCGAACACGATCATCGCGGGCCTGCCCGACGGGCGCATGATGACCTGCTGCGACTCGAAGAAGCTGCGGCCGGTGGTGGTAGGCGGCGACGATACGACGATCGCGATTTCCTCGGAGGTCTGCGGCATCAACGAGATATTGCCGGACCGCGATACCTCGAAGGACATTTATCCGAACGAGCGGGAGATCGTCGTGATCGACAACGATCTGGAGGTGAAACGATGGAAGCAGTAAAGGTGCAGGACGTAGCGGTCAACGATCTGCCGTGGACGATAGAATACCATCCGGAGCGCTGCACGCTCTGTGGGAGCTGCCTCGCGAGCTGTACTTTCGGCGCCATCAAGCCGGTGGTGCAGCGCCAGTCCGTCACGGTGTCCGAGGGGAACCAGCCGAAGCCTGCGCATCGTCAGATCGCGCGGACGATCATCAAGCAGGTGGCGAGCTTTGCAAACGCCTGCCGGGGCTGCGGCATGTGCGAGCGCGTCTGTCCGAACAACGCGATCCGCCCCGTACGGAACCCGGACAACCGCCGCACGCTGCTTTCACGGGACAGCGGCCCCATCAAGCGCGGCGGCCGCACGAACCTGAACGCGCAGCGCACGCTGGACAAGATCATCGTCGGGCGCATCTCGCAGATGACCGACCCGTCGCTGGACGCCCAGCGTCACACTTTCGATATGCGCGCGCCGCTTGGCCGTGTGCTTTCGGCCCGGGAACTTCCGTTTTCGATGGAGGACGGGCATATCAAGATGACGAAGAAGGCGCCGCCGGTGCGGTGGATCTATCCGCTGATTTTCTCCGATATGTCCATCGGCGCGCTCTCGACCCGCGCATGGGAGGCCGTGGCGATGGCGACGGCGTATCTGAACGAGCGCTGCCATATCCCCATCGTGATGAGCTCCGGTGAGGGCGGTATGCCTGTCAAGCTGCTGGAATCCGAATACCTTAAATATTTCATGATCCAGATCGCCTCCGGCCATTTCGGCTGGAACCGTATCGTGAAGGCGTTACCGCGTATGAAGACGGACCCCGCCGCCGTCCTGATTAAGATTGGTCAGGGGGCGAAGCCGGGAGACGGCGGGCTTTTGCAGGCGGAAAAGGTCGCGCCTCATGTGCAGGCGATTCGCGGCGTACCGAAAGCAACGCTTTCCTCGCCGCCGAATCATCAGGGCCTTTACTCGATCGAGGAATCGGTGCAGAAAATGCACCTTTCGATGAACGCGGCTTTCGGCTTTCGCGTGCCCGTCGCCATCAAATGCGCGGCTTCCTCGACCTCCGTTTCCGTTTACAACAATCTGTTGCGCGACCCGTACAAGATCTGCGGCGGATTCTTCCTCGACGGCATACAGGGCGGCACGGGCGCGGCAAACGAGGTTTCCCTCGACCATACGGGGCACCCGGTGGTGTCGAAGATTCGCGACTGCTACCTCGCGGCGGTGAAGACCGGCCTCCAGGGGCAAATCCCGCTTTACGGCGGGGGCGGCATCGGATTGACGGGCAACGCCGCCGCCGACGCCTTCAAGATGATCTGTCTCGGCGCTAACGGCGTTTTCTGCGGCAAGATACTGATCCAGCTGCTCGGCTGCGTGGGCAACGAGCACGGGCGCTGCAATTCCTGCAATACGGGTAAATGCCCGACGGGCATCTGCACGCAGAACCCGCGTCTCGTCAAGCGGCTCGACGTGGACCGTGGCGCGCAGAAAATCGTCGACTATGTGCTGGCCTTCGACGCGGAGCTGAAAAAGCTGATGGCGCCGATCGGCAACTCGTCGCTGCCTGTGGGAAGAAGCGACGCGCTGGTCTCGACGGACAAGGCAATCGCGGACAAATTAGGCATTCAGTACGTGTGCTAGGGAGGAAACGATATGTTCAAGATAGATACCCTCGTCGATCATGAGCGCATGTCCACGCAGGATCTTTTGCTTGCAATTGAGGCGGCGGTGCAGGAGGGCGAGACGGAGTTTGAGATTGCCGCGTCGGGTCAGCACGACATCGGCGGGCCGCTCTGGCACCCCGA
>JAFZRW010000101.1 GCA_017619685.1 Schwartzia sp. (in: firmicutes) | reverse complement strand
GCGTGCACCGCGTCTCAAAAAGCCTAAGAAAATTGCCGCGTTGATTGTCGCTCTTTCTAAGCTTCCGATTCCTGCGCGGGAAGTCTTGTACGTTTTTGAAGCCGACCATGTAGGCTTGCCGCCGTATTTGGCACGTTATGATGAACTGGCGGAAAAGATTCTTGCCATCGGGGGAAACGACGTGCCGGAGACTCTGCGAGGCAAGGAGATTGGCATGTGGATTGAGGCGCAGCGAGCACGCTGCGTGAAGGAAACGATGAGAAAATGGATAAATATCTGAAGAACACTTCTTCATCTATAGGAAACACTGAACAAGTCCCTTTCGCCCTTGTCGGTTCTTTTTCCGGCTGTCGTTGTCAATGCCCTCTCGACGTAGCGGTGCTACGACTTCGAGGGCCTTTCCTAGACAGCCGAAAAAAAACCTCGACAAGGCCACAAATCGACTTATTCATTGTTTCCTTTACATTTTTCGCGGAGGAAATTATAATATTACCGTTGATATTTTATTTTAATTTATGAAAAAGGAGAAAAGATTCATGGAAAAAACGTTGGTATTGGTAAAGCCGGATGCGTTCAAGGCGCATCATACGGGAGATATTATCAAGATTTATGAGGACGCGGGGCTTCAGCTTCTCGCGGCGCGCATGATGAAGATGACGAAAGAAGTCGCGGCAAAGCATTACGAGGAGCATATCGGCCGCCCGTATTATGCCGAGCTTGAGACATTCATGACTTCCGGACCTATCGTCGCGATGGTGCTCGCAGGGGACAATGCGATTGCGAAGGTGCGCGAGATCAACGGAAAGACAGATCCGAAGGAAGCGGCGGAAGGCACGATTCGGAAGCTTTACGCGGCGAGCAAGGGGGAAAATGCCGTTCATGCTTCGGACAGCCCGGAGAGCGCGGCGCGGGAAATCCATATTTTCTTCAACGAAACGGAGATTTTCGACTGAGTTCTATTTAAAAAATTTAATAAACGAGGTGGAAGAGCATGGGCGTTTACACGAAAACCGGCGACAAGGGACAGACGAGTCTTTACACGGGTCAGCGCGTGGACAAGGATTCTATTCGCGTCGAGACGTACGGCACGATCGACGAAATGAATTCTGCGTTGGGCATGGCGCGCGCATTTTGTGAAAACAAAGAAGTTCAACAGTTGATTCTTGCCCTGCAAAGGGATATTCCGAGCTTTATGGCCGACCTTGCAAGTATCGGCGCCCGTCCTATGATCAACGAGTATCATATCAAGGACATGGAGCAGGAGATGGATCGCATCGAAAATGAAGTCGGCGCGCTTGGCTGTTTCCTGATTCCGGGCAGCACCAAAGGCGGCGCGATGCTCGATCTTGCGCGTACGATTGCACGGCGCGCAGAGCGTCAGATGCTTCGTCTCGCGAAGGAAGAAGAGGTCGCCGAGGTCGATCGGCTTTATATCAATCGCCTTTCCGACTATTGCTTCATGCTCATGCGCCTTGAAGAGAAAGATGTTCCGCCGGTTGAGTGACCGTGCGGAATAGTTTCAGCCATTACCGTCTCCGAAGAAATTCGGGGACGGTTTTTCTTGTGAAAAACAGGGCTGAAAGATGACAAGGAAAAAGACTTGACAGGGGATTTATAGTCCGCTATAATGACCGAGGTTTATTCGTTTGGCCGCAGGTGGAACTATGTTGGAAGAATTTTTGCGCCGTTCGGCGCTGTTTGACCTATATGGCGCGCTCTTGACGGACAAGCAGCGGCGTTGTCTTTCGATGAGTCTGTTTGAGGACTATTCCCTGTCGGAAATTGGAGAAACGCTTGGAATTTCACGGCAGGCGGTACATGATATGCTTCATCGTTCGGAGCAGGCAATGGAAGCTTATGAATCGCAGCTTGGCTTGCTTGCACGGAGAGATGCGGAGAGAAAGACGCTTGCGGCAGTCTATCAAGGGGTTTCCGCGCTCGATACGAAAGATATGGCGGCAAAGGCCGCGATTTTGGAAAAGCTTGCTCCTTTGGCGGGGCTGGAGGATGAAAAATGATTTTTGAGGGACTGGCCGACCGCTTACAGGAGACGTTCAAGAAGCTTCGGAGCCATGGTAAACTCACGGAGGACGACGTCGCCGAAGCTATGCGCGACGTCCGCATGGCGCTTCTCGAAGCGGACGTCAATTTCAAAGTCGTCAAAGATTTTGTCAAGCGAGTCAAGGAACGTGCCGTTGGGCAGGAAGTCCTGGATACGCTGACGCCGGCGCAGGCTGTTATCGGTATCGTCAATGAGGAACTTACGGCGTTGATGGGCGGGACGCAGAGCCGTTTGCAGATTTCGTCCAAGCCGCCGACAGTCGTTATGATGGTCGGCCTGCAGGGTTCCGGTAAAACGACGACGGCGGGCAAACTTGCCCGTTTGCTGAAAAAAGAAGGAAAAAAGCCGTTGCTTGTGGCGGACGATATTTATCGTCCCGCCGCCGTCAAGCAGCTTCAAGTGCTTGGCGGGCAGCTTGATATCCCGGTATTTTCGATGCCGGCGGGAACAGACGCGGTGACGATTGCGAAAAGCGCGCTGCCTTATGCGGATTCCCATGCGTGCGACGTCGTATTGATCGATACGGCCGGACGTCTTCATATTAACGAAGAACTGATGCAGGAACTGCGTTCCGTTAAAGAGGAAGTCCTGCCGCATGAGATTTTGCTCGTCGTTGACGCCATGACAGGACAAGACGCGGTGAATGTCGCCGAGAGTTTCCATAAAGAACTCGGCGTGGACGGCGTGGTACTGACAAAGATGGACGGCGACGCCCGCGGCGGCGCGGCGCTTTCGGTCAAGGCCGTTACCGGCTGCCCAATCAAGTATGTCGGTATGGGTGAAAAACTCGACGCGTTGGAGCCGTTTTATCCCGATCGTATGGCGTCGCGGATTCTCGGCATGGGCGACGTGCTTTCGCTGATCGAGAAAGCGCAGAGCGTTTACGACGCCGAAGAAGCCAAAAAAATCGAGAAAAAGCTCCGAAAAAATGAGTTTACGCTTGACGACTTTCTCGACCAGTTACAGCAGATTCGGAAAATGGGCTCTTTTGGAGACATTTTGGGAATGCTGCCCGGTATGGGAAACGTCAAGAAACAGCTGGAAGGAGTCGACGTCGACCTCAACGGAAAGGAAATCCTTCATGTCGAGGCGATTATTCGTTCTATGACGCCTGCGGAGCGCGCCGATATCTCCATCGTCAACGGAAGCCGCCGAAAGCGCATCGCGATGGGAAGCGGAACGCGCGTCCAGGACGTCAATAAAGTATTGAAGCAATTTGCCGAAATGCGGAAAATGATGAAAAAGATGAAAAAATTGCAGGGCAAGGGCCTGTCGAGGTTCCGCCTGCCATTCCTTCCGTGACAGAAGCTCGGGAGCATCGTTTTTCTGCTTTCATGATAAAAGCAAGGAGCAATCGCTCCGTTTAAGGAGGTGAAGAAAGATGGCAGTAAAGATTCGTCTGAATCGCATGGGCGCGAAGAAGCACCCTTTCTATCGCATCGTTGTCGCTGATTCTCGTGCGCCGCGCGATGGTCGTTTTATCGAAATCGTCGGCAACTACGACTCCACGAAGGAGCCTGCAGTGGTTAACATCGATGAGGAAAAAGTGCTTGGTTGGCTTGAAAAAGGCGCGCAGCCCACGGATACCGTTCGCTCGCTGCTCAGCCACAAGGGGATCATGAAGAAGTTCGACGCCCAGAAGCGGGCAAAGAAGCAAGAGAAGTGACCGCTTCTTTGGCAAAATGCCTTGTCTCTGAGAAAGAGGAATGGACATGAAAGATATTGTTGAAATCATAGCCAAGGCCCTTGTGGATCATCCCGAGGAGGTCGTCGTCGAAGAAAAAGACGAGGAGCGCATGACGGTGTTTGAGCTGCATGTGGCGCAGGACGACATGGGCAAGGTTATCGGCAAGCAGGGCCGTATTGCGAAAGCGATGCGGACGGTTGTCAAAGCCGCAGCCACTCGCGAAAATAAAAGGGTCACAGTGGAAATTATCTGAATGATTATGCGGCAACGCGCCTTTTTTAGGCGCTTGCCGCTGTTTTGTAACACGATTGCGGGATTATTTGACGAAAAGGAGAACAGCAATGGACAGCATCAGTTTGAAAATGCCGGTCACGATCAAAGCGAAACTCACGGAAAAGCTCAGGAAACGCATCAGCGACGACCTTTCGCAGAAACTTCAGCAGGTGACGATGGAGCTCCAGCAGATAGATCTTGAAGAAAAACGTGTGATTCAGGAGCAGGCGCAGGGAAATTTGCAGGCGCTTCAAGCTATTCGTCAGCATTTTGGAGTCGAGCGTCAGCAGCGCGAAGCGTTCAAGGCGGATACGGAACAGAAACTCTCCGATATCGCAAAGCTTGCGCTTGGTGCGGAGATCGTACAGGGACAGCTGGAGCGTCAGGTTGAAGTGAAGGTCGGAGACGATTTTCACGCGATGATGAACGTCGAGGTTCTGATAGAAGATGGAAAAGTCATCGCCATCCGCAGCTAAGAATCGCATTGTCATCGGAAAGACAGGCGCGCCGCATGGAGTGAAAGGCGAATTCAAAGTGATTCCGATGACGGATTTTCCCGACCGCTTTGAAGGTATGACGCATTGTTTTATCGGCGATCGTTTTGTGGAGATAACGGGCGTCCGATATCAGAAAAATCATGTGTTGATGACAATCAAGGGTGTCGATTCGCGTGAGGCTGCGGCCGCAATGGTCGGGACGCTGATCTCGGTGGATCGCTCAGAAGCGGTTCCACTCGCGGAAGGCGAGTATTATGTGGCGGATATTCTCGGTCTTGCCGTTGAGGAAACGGACGGTACGGCGCTTGGTACGGTAACGGACGTCATAAAGACGGGAAGCAACGACGTTTATGTCGTTTCACTTCCGGGGCGTGCAGAAGATGTGCTTGTTCCCGCGCTGAAAGCCGTCGTAAAAGAAATATCCGTCGAGGACGGGCGAATGGTTGTTTCGATGCCGGAAGTGTTGGAATGATGCGCGTTGATTTTGTTTCGCTGTTTCCCGCTATGTTTTTTAGTCCGTTTGACGACAGTATCCTTCATCGGGCGCGGGAAAACGGCTTTCTTGACATTCATATCCTGAATCCGCGTGATTTTGCTTTTGACAGGCATAAACATGTCGACGATTCGCCGTTCGGCGGCGGCAGCGGTATGGTGCTGAAGCCGGAGCCGATGTTTCGTGCACTTCGTTTTCTCAAGGAAACGACGAATTTTGAACGACGGCGCGTGCTCTTGATGAGCCCCGACGGCGAGGTGTTCACGCAAAAAAAGGCGAAGGAACTTGCGGACTATGAACAGTTGATTTTTCTTTGCGGTCATTATGAAGGGTTCGACGCGCGTATAGAGGAGCTTGCGGACGAATCGCTGTCCATCGGAGATTATGTGCTGACAGGCGGGGAACTGCCGGCGATGGTTATCGTAGACGCTGTGGCGCGTATGCTTCCTGGGGTCCTGGGCTCGGAAATGTCGGCGCCGACGGACTCTTTTTACAACGGTCTTCTTGAATATCCGCAGTATACGCGTCCAAGCGATTATCACGGACGCTTGGTTCCGGACGTGCTCCTTTCCGGCGACCATGCAAAAATCGCCGCATGGCGCAGGCAAGAATCTCTTCGGCTGACGTTCCGGCGTCGCCCCGACCTGCTTGAAAAAGCCGAACTTACGGAAGACGACCGCAAATTCTTGAAACGATTGGAAGCAGAGCGAACAGAGGAAATCTAGTATAGCCGCCGGTTTGGCGGTTTAGGCTTGACTATCGTGTCCGCTTCTATTAGAATAGGGGCGTCGGCAAAGGGGCGAGGCTTCTTTGCTGTGTTGTTTTTCTGCGATTGGTATGCCGTTTGGCGGTATGGAGGTAATTTATTTATGTGCGGTATTGTTGGCTATGTCGGTGACGGCGAGGCAGCGAAGTTTCTTCTTGAGGGACTGACGAAACTCGAATATCGGGGTTACGACTCTGCGGGAATCGCGGTTTTTGACGGACAGAAAATCCGCGTGGAAAAAAGCGTCGGTCGGCTTTCCGAACTCAAAGAAAAGCTCGGGGACGATATTCCCGTCGGCAAGACGGGCATCGGCCATACGCGTTGGGCGACACATGGGCGTCCGTCCGATTTGAATTCGCATCCGCATACGGATTGCGCGGGCGATTTCGTCGTCGTGCATAACGGCATCATCGAGAATTATCTTGCGCTGAAAGAAGAATTGATAGAAAAAGGTCATACGTTTCGATCGGAAACGGACACGGAAGTGCTGCCGCATCTTTTGGAGGAAGTCTACGACGGCGACTTCGAGGCTGCCGTGCGCGAGGTTTTGAGCCGCATCGAGGGCTCCTATTCCATCGTATTCATGTCGCGCCGTGATCCGGAGAAGCTGATTTGCTCGAAGCAGGACAATCCGCTCGTCATCGGGCTGGGCAAAGGGGAAAATTTCATCGCGTCGGATATCCCCGCCATTATCAGGCACACGCGGCGCACTAACATTTTGAGCGACGGCGAGATGGCGGTGGTCACAAAAGTCGGCGTTTCCATCATGAATCATGCGGGCGTACCTATCCGCAAAAAAGTCTTTGAAGTGAACTGGAACGCGGAAGCTGCGGAAAAAGGCGGCTTCGAGCATTTCATGCTGAAAGAGATCCATGAGCAGCCGAAAGCCGTCCGTGCGACGCTTGCCTCTCGTATTGCAAAAGATGAAAGTTCGGTTGTGCTGGAGGAGCTCAACTGGGATAACGCGTTTCTTGACGACGTCCACAAAGTCTTTATCGTCGCCTGCGGCACTGCTTATCATGCCGGACTTGTCGGCAAATATTACATCGAGAATATGGCGCGAATTCCCGTCGAGTGCGATATTGCCTCGGAGTTTCGCTATCGCTCGCCGATCATTGACGAGCACACGATGACGATCGTTGTCAGTCAGTCCGGCGAAACCATCGACACGTTGGCGGCGTTGAAAGAAGCGAAACGTCTTGGCTCAAAGACCTTGGCGGTCACGAACGTCGTCGGGTCGTCTATTGCCCGCGAGGCCGATCAGGTCGTTTATACTTGGGCGGGGCCGGAAATCGCCGTCGCTTCGACGAAAGCGTACACGACGCAGCTCATCGTGATGCTGCT
>JAFZRW010000100.1 GCA_017619685.1 Schwartzia sp. (in: firmicutes) | reverse complement strand
GCTTTTGGCGACTGCATGAAAAATCTTCGGGCAAGCGGCATGATTCCTGTGTTGACGGAACAAGTGCGGGAGGGCGTGCCGCTTCTCGGTATTTGCGTCGGACTGCAGATCCTTTTCGAGGGCAGCGACGAGTCGCCGGAGTCGGAGGGGCTGGGCTTCTTCCGAGGGCGCGTCCGGAAAATCCGGGCAGAGGGGCTGAAGATTCCCCACATGGGTTGGAACTCCCTCGAGATCCGGCGACGGGAAAAGCCCGATTTGTTCGCGGGGCTTCCGAAAAATCCCTTTGTCTATTTCGTGCACAGCTATCATGCCGTGCCGGAGGACGAGGGTATCGTGACGGCGACGGCGGACTACGGCGAGCGGCTGACGGCGGCGGTGGCAAAGGACAATATCTGCGCTACTCAGTTCCATCCCGAAAAATCGGGAGACGTCGGGCTGAACATATTGAAGAATTTTATCGACGGAGGCGACGCGGCATGATGATCTTTCCCGCAATCGACCTCAGAGGCGGGCATTGCGTCCGTCTTTACAAAGGCGATTTTGCGAAAGAGGAGATTTTTTCGGATCACCCCGGCGAAATGGCGAAAAAATGGGAGAGCATGGGCGCGGAATATCTTCATGTCGTCGATCTTGACGGCGCGCGCGGCGGGCAATCGGAAAATCTGGCCGCCGTTCGTGAGATATTGGACTCCGTTCATATTCCCATTGAGCTTGGCGGCGGGATTCGCACGATGGGGCAAATCGAGTCGATTCTCGCGCTTGGCGTTCGTCGCGTGATTCTCGGCTCTGCGGCGGTGGAGTCGCCGGAATTGGTGCGCGAAGCGGTCGAAAAATACGGCGAGCGAATCGTCGTCGGTATCGACGCGCGGGACGGCGTCGTAGCGGTTAAAGGCTGGGAGGAGTCCGGCGGCGTCGACGCGGTGGAGTTCGCGAAAAAAATGGCGGATTGCGGTATTCGCACGGTCATTCATACGGATATTTCACGGGACGGAACGCTTTCCGGCGTCAACGCGGAGGCGTCCGTCGCACTCGCGAAGGCAAGCGGGCTTTCTGTTGTCGTATCCGGCGGCGTAAGCTCGATGGAGGACGTGAAAACGGTCAAAATGCGCGAAAAGGACGGACTTGTCGGCGTTATCGCGGGCAAGGCGATTTATACGGGCGCGCTCGACCTTGCGGCGGCGATTGCATTTGCCGCGCAGGAGGACTAAAATGTATACGAAACGAATCATTCCGTGTCTGGACGTCAAAGACGGACGCGTCGTCAAGGGAACGAATTTCGTCGGCCTTCGCGACGCGGGCGATCCGGTGGAGCTTGCCGCACGTTACGATCAAGAGCGTGCGGACGAGCTTGTTTTTTTGGATATTACCGCGTCCAGCGACAAGCGGAATACGATGGTCGACGTCGCATCGTCTTGCGCGTCGCAAGTGTTCATTCCGTTCACGGTGGGCGGCGGCATTCGGTCGGTGGAGGATATGCGAGCGCTTCTCGCGGCAGGGGCGGACAAGACTTCGCTGAATACGGCGGCGGTCAAGAATCCCACGCTGCTCTCCGAGGGGGCGGAGCGCTTCGGTCGTCAGTGCGTGGTGCTGGCAGTGGACGCGAAAAAGTGCGGCGAGAATCACTGGGAAGTTTATGTGAACGGCGGACGTACGCCGACGGGCATCGACTGCGAGGAATGGGTGAAGCGAGGCGTTTCTCTTGGCGCGGGCGAGATCCTTTTGACGAGCATGGACGCCGACGGCACGAAGGATGGGTACGATATTCCGTTGACGCGTATGGTGTCTGAGGCCGTGAATGTTCCGGTTATCGCTTCCGGCGGCGCGGGAACGCTTGAACACTTTTATGACGTTTTGACGCTGGGCAAAGCGGATGCGGTGCTCGCCGCGTCGGTCTTCCATTACGGACAGTTTACCGTGCGGGAGGTCAAAACGTATCTGAGATCACGGGGAGTGGAGGTAAGGCTCTGATGGATATTTCAATGGTGAAATTTGACGAAAAAGGCTTGGTGCCCGCTATCGTGCAGGAGGAAAACGGGCAAGTGCTGATGCTCGCTTATATGAACGAGGAATCGCTGAAAAAGACATTGGAAACCGGCTACACATGGTTTTACAGCCGCAGCCGCCAAAAACTTTGGAACAAGGGCGAGACGTCGGGCAACGTACAGAAAGTTAAGGAAATTTCATACGACTGCGACGGCGACACGCTGTTGGTGCGCGTACACCAAACCGGCGTCGCCTGCCATACGGGCACATATTCCTGCTTCAGCGGACGACGGCTTGGCGAAAATGAGAAAAGCGTCGCCGTTGTGCCGGAAGAGCCGCAAACATCTCTGGCGAACGTGCTGAACGATCTTTATGAAGTCATTCGCGACCGTCAGGTCAATCCGGTGGAAGGCTCTTATACGAATTATCTGTTCCAGCACGGGCAGGACAAGATCCTGAAAAAGGTCGGCGAAGAAGCGGCGGAGACGATTATCGCGTCGAAAAATATGGATCGCAAAGAAATTACCTACGAAATGGGAGATCTTTGGTATCATTGCCTCGTGCTGTTGGCGTTCCACAATCTTTCGCCGGAAATCGTGTTCCGCGAGCTCAGGAATCGACGCAACGGCGGTAACTATCATAAATTTGAAGGGAAGACGGGAAACCGTCCGGAGATGTGATATATGGAAGAAGAAATCAAAAGCTTTTTGAAAGCGACAGATATGAAAGAGGGACACCCGACGGAAGCGGAGCGGCAGATCCCGCCGCCGCCACCGGAGGCTCCCGTGCCGCAGGACGCCCGCGTAGTCCGGCTTCCGGAACCGGGACTCTTGCCGGACAAGGAAGTAAATTTCCTTGAGATGGTCGAGATGCGCGCGTCGATTCGCGAATATAGCGACAAGGAACTGACCTTGCAGGAGCTTTCTTTCTTGCTCTGGTGCACGCAGGGCGTGAAAATGGCGCTGGAAAACGGCGGCACGATGCGGACCGTACCTTCGGCTGGCGCGCGACATGCCTTTGAGACGTATTTGCTCGTTCATCGCGTGGAGGGAATCCCTGCGGGGCTTTATCGTTTTCTTGCGCTCGGTCACGCGCTGCTGCCGATCGCAAACGGTGAAGAGGCAGACGCGGCGATGCTTCCCGCTTTCAAAGCGCAAAACATGGTCAAGAACAGCGCGGTCACGTTCCTATGGTGTGCCGACTATCGGCGCATGAACCACAGATTCGGCCCGCGCTCCGCGAGATACATCTTCATCGACGCCGGGCACGTCTGCCAAAATCTTTATCTGGCAGCGTATACGCACCGGATCGGCGTCTGTGCGATCGGCGCCTTTGACGATGAAAAACTGAATGCGGCGCTGGGATTCGACGGGGAAAATGATT
>JAFZRW010000012.1 GCA_017619685.1 Schwartzia sp. (in: firmicutes) | reverse complement strand
CGAAGCCGCCGAGATTGCGAAGAAGGGCGGCGCCCAGTTCCTGCGCGGCGGCGCCTACAAGCCCCGCACGTCCCCGGATTCGTTCCAGGGACTGGAAGAGGAAGGCCTCAAATATCTGGCGGAGGCGAAAGAAAAGACGGGGCTCCGCATCGTCACCGAAGTCACCGAGGTGGACGCTGTCGAGACCGTCGCCGCATACTCCGACCTCCTGCAGATCGGCGCGCGCAATATGCAGAACTTCCGCCTGCTGAAAGAAGTCGGCCGCACGCAAAAGCCGGTCATGCTGAAGCGCGGACTCGCCGCTACGCTGGACGAATGGCTGAACGCCGCCGAATACATCCTGAACGAGGGCAATCCCAACGTCATTTTCTGCGAGCGCGGCATCCGCACCTATGAAACGTACACGAGAAACACCCTCGACCTTTCCGCCGTCGCCGCCATCAAGCACCTGTCGCATCTGCCAATCATCGTAGACCCGAGCCACGGCACCGGCAAATGGCGCTTCATCAAGCCGATGGCTCTCGCCGCCGTAGCCTGCGGCGCCGACGGGCTCATCATGGAAATGCACCCGAACCCGGCCAAGGCTCTCTCCGACGGTCCCCAATCCCTGACCCCGGACAACTATTACGACCTGATGGACAGCGTGACGAAACTCGCCAAATTCATGAAAGATTCCGGAATCAAGACGCAGGATCTGTGATTTGTACTTTCAAAAGCAAGCCGCTCTGCCGACGGCTTGCTTTTTACATATTTAATTTGTCTGGCGCGAACGAGGCGTTTGTGATATGATAAGAACACGTCGAAAAAAGGCGGGGCTCCCCGCTTTCCGAAACAAGGAGTGAGCACATTGGCGGAAGGCTTTACATTCGTCGTGGAGAAACAGTGTCCGATTTGCGAGCAGAATACGCGTGTGACCAAGACGCGCTCGCGCATTATCGTCGAAAAAACGGACATCGATCTCTGCACGCATTACAAGAATTTCAATCCGTACCTTTACACGATCTGGGTATGCGAACATTGCGGCTACGCGGCGGACGAAAAAACGTTCATGACCCCGCTGCCGGCGCGCCACAAAGAAACGATCCTGAAATTCCTGTCCGCGAAGCATGTCGCTTTCAAATTCGCGGAGACGCGCGGCGTTCCTGAAGCGGTCGCGTCCTACCGGCTTGCGATCTATTACGCGGAAATGATCGGCGCGTCGCTGGCGCAGCGTGCGGGCCTGTACCTGAAACTCGCGTGGATCTACCGCATCGCGGGCGACGAGGCAAACGAGAAACCGCTGCTTCGTAAAGCGGCGGAACTTTACGACCAGTCCGTTATGACGGAGCGCTATCCGATCGGTCAGATGACCGATACGATGGCGATTTTCCTCGTCGGCGCGCTCTACTATGAATTGGGCGAAATCGAGACGGCGACGCAATATATCAGCCGTCTGATCAGCGACCAAAATCTTCGCACAACGGACCCGCAGATATACGAACGGGCGCGCTCGCTCTGGACGGACGTGCGCGAAGCTGGGGGCGCGGATAAATGAGCCACCGCATAACAGCCGTTCTCCTGCTCGTCCTGTTCTCGCTTTTCTGCGCGACACAACCGACGCTGGCAAAAAAACGCGTTCCTTCGGACAAGGCGCATATTCTTTTCGTGCCCCACGACAATCGGCCGATCTCCGACGAACAAACAGCGGACACGATCAAAAAGATCGGCTGGGAAATCGAAACGCCGCCCGACAATATCCTCGGCTCCCGCAATCATCTCGGCAATCCCGAAGAAGTCTGGACCTGGCTGGAGGAAAGAGCGAAAACCGCCGATATTGCCGTGCTTTCGTCGGATACCTTGCTCTACGGCAGTCTCGTCGGCTCGCGCAAGCATCAGTTCAGCGAGAGCCAGATTCGCGAGCGCGTCGAGCGTTTCCGCGCATTCAAGGCGATGAATCCGAAACTGAAGCTGTACGTCTGGGGCTCCATCATGCGGACGCCGCGGAACGCGGCGGCTTCTGGAGGCGTAGAGCCGAGCTATTACGCAAGCTACGGCAGCGACATTTTCCGCTACACCGCTCTTGTAGACAAGCAGGAAACGGAAGGTCTGACGCGCCGCGAAAAAAAGGAATTCGAGTTCCTGAAGAAGCTGATTCCGCAAAAAGCGCTGAACGACTGGCTTTCCCGCCGCAACAAGAATTTTGCCGCGAGCCGCTCAATGATTTCTTTGGCTCGTTCCGGCGCCTTCGACTATTTCGCGCTGGGCCGCGACGACAACGCGCCATATTCGCAGACGCACATGGAGAGCCGAAAGCTCGCCGAAGAGGGCAAAGATCTCGGCCCGTCGAAATTCCAGGCGCTGGCAGGCATCGATGAGTTCGGCCTTTTGATGCTGACGCGGGCGGTAAACGACTGGTCGAAGACCGTGCCGTTCGTCTATGTGAAGTACAACTGGGGACGCGGCGGCGAAACGGTGCCGTCCTACTCCGACGAGAAAATCTCCGAGTCCATCAAAGGCCACGTCCTTGCGGCGGGCGGTATGCTCGTCACGTCGCCGAAAAGCGCGGACTTCACGCTGCTCGTCAATACGAATCCGAGCGGACGCACCTTCGAGGCCAACGACCGCAAGAACGACGGCAAGCCGAGTGAAGGCACGAAGTATTTTGCCGACATGGTGGAAGAAAGCGTGGCGTCCGGCAAGCCGACCTGCGTGGCCGACATCGCCTACGCGAACGGCTCGGACAACGCGCTGATGGAAATGCTGAAAAACCGCGGCCTGCTGTATAAGCTTCGCGCCTATTCCGGATGGAACACCGCGACGAACAGCACCGGATTCGTTCTCGGACAGGGAATGCTCGCGGAAAAGATGACGCCGGACGCTCTGGATCAGCTCTTGACGACGCGCTATATCGACGACTGGGCGTATCAGGCGAACATCCGAAACACCGTGGCGCGCCAGCTTGGCTGGTTCCGCGCGGCAGGCGCCTATTCGAGCCTCGACGAGAAACGGCCCGCCGCCGAGATGCGCGCGACGCAGTTCATGCGCCGATTCATCGAAGAAAATCTGCCGCCCTTCCCCGATATGCAGTATCTGGAAGTGCGCTTCCCATGGAACCGAATGTTCGAGGCTAAATTTTCCATCGAGCCGCCTTTTGATTTCAAGGCGTATATGGAAGAACGCCGGTCAGAGTAACTCTCCACAGAAAAAGCCCGCTTTTGCGGGCTTTTTTAGAAGCATGAGAAGAAACGAGAAGGAGGAATCAATCATGAAAGCAAACTGCGCCGACTGTAAGAGCCACGCCTGTTATACGAAGGGCGTAAACTGCACGGGCGTCGACCAGAGCGAGGCGATCGCCGCCTATACGGAGGAAGAGCGCGCGATCATGGAAGCCGCCGCCTACGTCGAGGGCACGTTCTACAGCAATATCACGCGTCTGGAGGAAACGGCGGAATTCGCTAAAAAGATGGGCTATAAAAAGCTCGGCATGGCCTTTTGCATCGGGCTGAACGCCGAGGCGCGCTATATCGCCAAGTTTTTCCGGCAAAAGGGCTTCGATTTTTACAGCGTCTGCTGCAAGACATGCAGCGTCGCGAAAAAGGAGCTTGGCTTGAAGCAGGTAAAGCCGGAACTGGAGCACGAAGCAATGTGCAATCCGAAAATGCAGGCGCGTTTTCTCGCGGAAAACGGTTCGGAGCTTTTCATCGCCTGCGGCCTCTGCGTTGGGCACGACGCGATCTTCAACAAGAACTGCCCCGGCCCCGTGACGGCGCTTGTCGTAAAGGACCGACTGCTGGCTCACAACCCGCTCGGTGCGATTTATTCCCGCTATTGGAAACGGAAACTCGGAATCATGGACGACGGCGAAGTTTGACAGGAAGACAAAAGGAACTGCCGCACAAGCATAATTTTTAAGTAATTTTAAAGTAAGAATTTCTTACTCCTGTTTTTTCATGTCAAATTTAGG
>JAFZRW010000099.1 GCA_017619685.1 Schwartzia sp. (in: firmicutes) | reverse complement strand
TCCGGCAACAAGCGCGTCGAGATGGTGCATCTGAACGAGGTGCTGGGATTGACAGGCTATGTGCGCGGCGGTTGTTCGCCGCTGGGCGCGAAAAAAGCGTATCCCGTATATATCGACGTCAGCGCCGAAAAGCAATCGACAATCTCGGTCAGCGCGGGAAAGCGCGGCGAGCAGATCGTGCTTGCGCCTGCCGATTTGATTCGCGCGGCGAGCGCGACCGTGGCGAAGCTGAATCGTCACGATTAGTTGTATTGTAACATATTCGCAAAGCGGGGGGAAACCGCCGCGGCAATTTTACAGCAGATTTTTTATTGAGGAAGGAAGATGGAAATGAAGTATGTGAGCACGCGGGGGAAAGCGGAGGCGGTAGAAGCGGCGCAGGCAATCCTGCAGGGCATCGCCGGCGACGGCGGTCTTTTTGTGCCGACGGAGATTCCGAAGACGGACGCGGAATTCGTGCAGGGGTTGACGGAGCTTTCCTATGCGGAGCGCGCGAAAAAAATACTCGGATTGTTCTTGACGGATTACACGGATGAGGAAATCGCCCGCTCCGTGGAGAGTGCATACGGCGGCGGCAAGTTTGACGACGCGGCGGTCGCGCCGGTGAAAGGCGTCGGAGACCTTTCCGTATTGGAACTTTGGCATGGCCCGACCAGCGCGTTCAAGGATATGGCGCTTCAGCTTTTGCCGCGCCTCTTGTCGGAAGCGCTGAAAAAGACGGGGGAGACGAAGGAGACGTTGATTCTCGTCGCCACGTCCGGCGATACGGGGAAAGCGGCGCTGGCCGGATTTGCCGACGTGCCGCAGACGAAAATCATGGTATTCTATCCCGACGGCGGCGTCAGCGATATGCAGCGCCTGCAGATGGCCACGCAGGCGGGCAAGAACGTTTCGGTGGTCGCGGTCAAGGGGAACTTTGACGATGCGCAGGGCGGCGTCAAGGAGATTTTCGGTGACGAGGCTTTTGCCAAGAAGCTCGACGAGGCGGGCGTGCGCCTTTCCTCGGCGAACTCGATCAACTGGGGACGACTCGTGCCGCAGATCGTCTATTATTTCAGCGCGTATGCCGAGCTCGTGAAAGCGGGAACGATCAAGAACGGCGATGTGATCAATTTCACCGTGCCGACGGGAAATTTCGGCAATATCCTCGCCTGTTTCTACGCGCGGCAGATGGGCCTGCCTGTCGGGAAGCTCGTATGCGCGTCGAACCAGAACAACGTGCTGACGGACTTTTTGCAGACGGGCTATTACGACAGGAATCGCGACTTTTACAAGACGATTTCGCCGTCGATGGACATTCTCGTTTCGAGCAACGTGGAGCGCATGCTCTATCACATGACCGGCGATCCCAGCGGCGTGCGGGGCTGGATGGAGGCGCTCGCGACGGAGGGCCGCTACGACGCTGGCGTCGGCATGATTCAGCGTTTCCAGAATTATTTCTGGGCGGGCTGGGCCGACGACGAGAAGACGAAAGCGACGATCCGCGAGGTCTATGAGACCGAGCATTATGTCCTCGACACGCATACGGCGGTGGCGTGGGCGGTCGCCAATGAATATCGTCGGCGTACGCACGACGAGCGCCCGATGGTCGTCGTTTCCACTGCGAGCCCGTACAAATTCAGCGGCAGCGTGCTGGAAGCGCTGGGCGAAGACGCGACGGGCGATCCGTTCGCGCTGCTTGAAAGACTGGAGGCAAAGAGCGGAACGACTGCGCCGAAGGGACTCGCTTCGATGAAAGACGCGCAGACGATTCACGATACGACTTGCGAAAAAGCAGGCATGAGGGACGAGGTGCTTGCTTTCGCAAAAAGATAATAAGGATTTCCGTAACCCGTATATTTAAAGGAGGAAACGAGATGAAGCGAAGCGTTTCTTTATTGACGGCGGCATTCCTCATTGTATTTTTTGTCGGACAGACGGCCTTTGCGGCGGCGGCGCTGCTCCGGGAAGGTTCCCGCGGCGAAGCGGTGCGTGCGATGCAGCAGACGCTCATCGATCTGGAATATTTAAAAGGAAAGCCGACCGGCGTTTTCGATAAAGAAACGGCGGCGGCGGTGCGCCGTTTCCAGCGCGACCGCAATCTCGAAGTGGACGGCATTTGCGGACCGATTACGCAAAAAGAGCTGAAACGGAAAGACCTGAAAAAAGCGCCGGAAGCGGCGAAGGAAACGGAAGCCAGAGAAAAGGCGGAACGTGAGGCCGCGAAGAAAAAGGCGGCTCACGATAAGGAAGTCCTTGAAAAAGCGATGAAGGAAGGAAAAGCCGTTTATGTATCCGCGACGGCATACAGCGCTTACGATCCGGGCAACGGGCCGTATACCGCCAGCGGTACGCCCGTGCGCCACGGCGTCATCGCGGTCGATCCTTCTTTCATTCCCATAGGAACGCGCGTATATATCCCCGGTTACGGCGAGGCTGTCGCTGAGGATACGGGCGGCGCGATTGTCGGCAATATCATCGACGTCGCTTTTGACACTCATGAAGAAGCGATCGAGTTCGGCTGTCAGGATTTGGAAATATACATTATAGAATTTCCGTGATTCAGAGCGAAAAAATTCGTCGTCGTTTTGTTGACATGAAATTTTGTATGTGGTAGTATATAAAATTGCAGAAAGTGAAGTATATATTTCCTGCCATCCGAAAAACGATCGCGTGGGTCAATGGAATATGAACGATAACGTACAGAATGGAATAAGGAAACACTGACAGGCAAGGTTTTGAACGGAAAAAAGAGCCTTGTCTTTTCGTGTTTCATGCGGGTTGCTGATATGGCGATTCGCGAAACTGCAGCGATGATAATCTTCGATTTAAACACTTGATCGAAGGTTATTTCGGTGTCTCCTTTTCTGTTTTGCACGCTTCTCTTTGTGTTGTCGACCTCAAATATAAGGAGTGAAAGGTTTCATGTTTAATCCTGTGTCGGTGGGCAAAAGAACCAGGTACAGCTACGCCAAAATCAAAGAAGTCATGGAGATGCCGCATCTTCTTGACATTCAGCGCAATTCCTACAAATGGTTCATGCAGGAAGGAATGCGTGAAATATTCCGCGATATTTCTCCGATTCAGGACTTTACGGAAAATCTCGTGCTTTCGTTTGAGGATTTTTCCCTCGGACAGCCGAAGTATGCGCTTGACGAATGCAAAGAACGCGACGTGACTTATGCTGCGCCGCTTCGCGTCGTCGTTCGTCTGGCGAACAAGGAAACGGGCGAGATCAAGGAGCAGGAAGTCTTTATGGGCGACTTCCCGCTGATGACCGATACGGGCACGTTCATCATCAACGGCGCGGAGCGCGTCATTGTCAGCCAGCTCGTTCGTTCGCCCGGCGCTTATTATAATGAAACAATCGATCCGTCCGGTAAGAAGCTGTACGCGGCAACGGTAATTCCGAACCGCGGCGCTTGGATCGAGCTGGAGACGGACGTCAGCGACGTTTTGTCCGTGCGCATCGACCGCACGCGCAAACTGCCCGTGACGGTTCTTGTCCGCGCGCTCGGTTACTCGACGGACGAAGAGATATTGGAGCTTTTCGACAATCACCCGCTGATTCGTTCGACGCTGGAGCGCGAAGTGGATCGCGAGAAGGAAAAAGCGCCGACGAAGGAAGACGCGCTGCGCGAGATTTATCGCAGACTGCGTCCCGGCGAGCTTGCGACGGTGGACAATGCGCAGCAGCTTTTGCGCTCGCTGTTCTTCGATCCGAAGCGCTACGACCTCGCGACGGTCGGACGCTACAAGCTGACGAAAAAACTTGGCTGGAAGCGGCGCTTGCTTGGACATGTGCTTGCAGAGCCGCTGGTCGACCATGAGACGGGTGAAGTCGTCGTTCCCGCGGACGTCGTCGTCGATGAGTCGATGCTCGAAGCGGTGAGCGCGGAGCGCGAAAGCGCAATCTTCGGTGAAGACGGAGACGTTGCGCTTTATATCCGTTCCGGTCTTGAGGACAGGCCGCGTATCAAGATGCTTTGCTCGCCAACCCTTGAATATCATTATCGGACGATTACGCGCGGCGACATCATGGCGTCCATCAATTACCTTTTGAATCTCGTGGACGGTATCGGCTCGACGGACGATATCGACCATTTGGGCAACCGCCGCGTGCGCTCGGTCGGAGAGCTTTTGCAGAATCAGTTCCGCATCGGTCTCTCCCGTATGGAGCGCGTTGTGCGCGAGCGTATGACGATTCAGGACGTCGATGTGATCACGCCGCAGGCGCTGATCAATATCCGCCCTGTAGTCGCCGCCATCAAAGAATTTTTCGGTTCGTCTCAGCTCTCGCAGTTCATGGATCAGCACAATCCGCTGTCCGAGCTTACGCATAAACGCCGTTTGTCAGCCCTCGGCCCCGGCGGCTTGTCGCGTGAGCGCGCAGGTTTCGAGGTTCGAGACGTACACAATTCCCATTACGGCCGCATGTGCCCGATTGAGACGCCGGAAGGTCCGAACATCGGTCTGATCGGTTCGCTGTCCAATTACGCGCGTATCAATCAGTTCGGTTTCATGGAGACGCCGTACCGCAAAGTCGACAAGGCGAACAAGTGCGTGACGGACGAGGTGCGCTATCTGACGGCGGACGAGGAAGACAATATCACCATCGCACAGGCGAACGAGCCGCTTGATAAAAATAACTGGTTCAAGAACGAACGCGTCACGGCGCGTCATCATGAGGAGACTGTCCTTGCACGGCGCGACCGCGTCGATTACATGGACGTTTCGCCGAAACAGGTCGTTTCCATCGCGACGGCGATGATTCCGTTCCTTGAGAACGACGACGCGAACCGCGCTTTGATGGGCGCGAACATGCAGAGACAGGCAGTGCCGCTCTTGAAGACGCAGGCACCGCTGGTCGGAACGGGCATGGAGTACAAAGCGGCCTGCGACTCGGGCGTCATGGTGCTCGCACGTCGCGCCGGCACAGTCGAATATGTTTCCGCGGACAGGATCGACGTTCGCGCGGAAGACGGAGAATTGGATACTTACAGGCTCCAGAAGTATCTGCGCTCGAACCAGGGAACCTGCATCAATCAGGTGCCTATCGTCTATGAGGGCGACACGGTACAGGAGCGGCAGCCGATTGCCGACGGGCCGGCTACCGACCATGGCGAGTTGGCGCTCGGATACAACATCATCGTCGCCTATATGCCGTGGGAAGGCTACAACTACGAAGACGCCGTGCTTTTGAGCGAAAACCTCGTGAAGCGCGACCTCTATACATCTATCCATATTGAAGAATACGAGTGCGACGCGCGCGACACGAAGCTCGGCCCCGAAGAGATTACGCGGGATATCCCGAACGTCGCGGAAGAAGCGCTTCGCGATCTCGACGAAGAAGGCATTATCCGCATTGGCGCGGAAGTTCGTCCCGGCGATATCCTCGTCGGTAAGGTCACGCCGAAAGGCGAGACGGAGCTGACGGCGGAGGAGCGTCTGCTTCGGGCGATCTTCGGCGAGAAGGCGCGCGAAGTTCGCGATACGTCGCTGCGCGTGCCGCACGGCGAAGCGGGTAAGATCGTCGACGTCAAGGTATTTAGCCGCGAGAACAACGACGAGCTCTCGCCGGGCATCAACCGCCTCGTGCGTGTTTATATCGCACAGAAGCGCAAGATCTCGGTCGGTGATAAGATGTCGGGTCGTCACGGAAACAAGGGCGTCGTTTCCCGCATCATGCGTCAGGAGGATATGCCGTTCCTGCCGGACGGCACGCCGGTCGATATCGTGCTGAATCCGCTGGGCGTTCCGTCTCGTATGAATATCGGGCAGATTCTTGAAACGCATCTTGGCATGGCGGTTCGTGAGCTCGGTAATCAGATTCGCGAGGGAGATCCTACGGTCGAGAAGAGGCTTCGCGCCATCGGCTATGATTTCGATAAATACGGAATGCCAAAACCGGACGTCGCCGGTATCCATATCGCCACGCCGGTCTTCGACGGCGCGAAAGAGTCGGAGGTTTTCGACACGATCCGCGCGGCGGGGCTGGACGAGGACGGAAAGACGATCCTTTACGACGGCCGTACGGGCGAGCCGTTTGAAAATCGCGTGACGGTCGGCTGCGTGTACATGCTGAAGTTGCATCATCTCGTCGACGACAAGATTCATGCGCGTTCGACGGGTCCGTACTCGCTCGTTACGCAGCAGCCGCTCGGCGGCAAGGCGCAGTTCGGCGGCCAGCGCTTCGGCGAAATGGAAGTCTGGGCGCTGGAGGCTTACGGCGCGGCGTACACGTTGCAGGAAATCCTGACGGTCAAGTCCGACGACGTCGTCGGGCGCGTCAAGACTTACGAAGCCATCGTCAAAGGCGAGAATATTCCCGAGCCGGGCGTGCCGGAATCGTTCAAGGTGCTCATCAAAGAGCTCCAGAGCATCGGTCTCGACATCAAGGTGCTGTCGGAAGACGCGCAGGAAATCGTTATTCAGGACGACGAGGAAGACATCAACGAGACGGCTCGCGAGCTCGATCTTGATGTCAACGGCGTCGATCCGACGAAGGGCGTCGCACCGGACACGGGAGCGCGGGCGGACGACTCTTACGACGAGAACGACGGCGCGCAGGACTCCGACCTGGACGGCGAGAACATCATCGCCGTGCTTGGCGACGAGGAGCAGGACGGCGAATCGAACGATAATGCGGACGAATAAGAAGGGAGTGCAGCCCCTTGTTGGATGTAAATAATTTTGACTCGATGCGGATCGGCCTTGCTTCGCCGGAGAAAATCCGCGAGTGGTCGTACGGCGAAGTCAAGAAGCCGGAAACAATCAATTATCGTACCTTGAAGCCGGAACGCGACGGCCTTTTCTGCGAGCGCATTTTTGGCCCGACGCGCGATTGGGAGTGCCATTGCGGAAAGTATAAACGTATCCGCTATAAAGGCATCATCTGCGATCGCTGCGGCGTCGAGGTCACGCGTTCCAAGGTTCGCCGCGAGCGTATGGGCCATATCGAGCTGGCCGCGCCGGTTTCTCATATTTGGTATTTCAAGGGAATCCCGAGCCGTATGGGCTTGATTCTCGATATTTCGCCGCGCGCGCTTGAAAAAGTGCTGTATTTCGCGTCTTATATCGTTCTTGACAACGGCGGCATCAAGGACATCAAGAAGAAGCAGCTGATGACGGAAGCCGAATACCATGAGGCTTGCGAAACGTATGGTTCTAATTTCCGCGTGGGCATGGGCGCCGAAGCGGTCAAGGAACTTTTGGAAGAATTGGATCTCGAGGCTTTGAATGAAGAGCTTCGGGCTGAGCTTGCCGGCGTCAGCGGACAGAAGAAGATTCGCGCGATTCGCCGTTTGGAAGTTGTCGAGGCGTTCCGCAAGTCCGGCAACAAGCCGTCGTGGATGATTCTCGACGTGGTGCCGGTCATTCCGCCGGAACTTCGCCCCATGGTGCAGCTCGACGGCGGACGTTTTGCGACGTCCGATCTGAACGACCTTTATCGTCGCGTCATCAACCGAAACAATCGCCTGAAAAGGCTTCTCGATCTCGACGCGCCGGATATTATCGTGCGCAACGAGAAGCGCATGCTTCAGGAGGCGGTGGACGCCCTGATCGACAACGGCCGTCGCGGCCGCCCTGTCACGGGCCCGGGCAACCGTCCGCTGAAGTCTCTTTCCGATATGCTCAAGGGCAAGCAGGGACGTTTCCGTCAGAACTTGCTCGGAAAGCGCGTCGACTATTCCGGCCGCTCGGTTATCGTCGTCGGTCCGGAACTCAAGTTGCATCAGTGCGGCCTGCCGAAAGAAATGGCGCTGGAGCTGTTCAAGCCCTTCGTCATGAAAAAACTCGTCAACAACGGCGCGGCGAATAACATCAAAGCTGCGAAGCGCGCCGTCGAGCGCGTGAAGCCGGAAGTCTGGGACGTCTTGGAGGATGTCATCAAAGAGCATCCGGTGCTTTTGAACCGTGCGCCGACGCTTCATCGTCTCGGTATCCAGGCGTTTGAGCCGGTGTTGACGGAAGGCCGCGCGCTGAAGCTGCATCCGCTGGCCTGCACCGCTTACAACGCGGACTTCGACGGCGACCAGATGGCGATCCATTTGCCGCTTTCTGCGGAAGCGCAGGCAGAGGCTCGTATCCTTATGCTGGCGGCGCATCATATTCTCGCGCCGAAGGACGGCAACCCAATTATCGTTCCGACGCAGGACATGGTGCTCGGCTCTTATTACCTGACGATTTTGCGTCCGGGTGCGAAGGGCGAGGGCATGTTCGTCACGGGCATAGAGGAAGCGCTTCTGGCGCATCAGCATGACGAGCTGGATTTGCAGGCGTCCATCACGACGCGCATCGAGGGGTACGGCCTTGTCAAGACCTCCCTTGGCCGCATGATCTTCAATGAGATCCTGCCGGAAGAGATTCGTTACTATGTGAAAAATAAAGAGACGGGCGAGTGGGAATACGGCATCCGTATGAACAAGAAGGAGCTGGAACGTCTCGTTGCGAAGTGCTTCAAGCATTTCGGCGCGGGCAAGACCGCCGTCGTCATCGACAACGTAAAGAATCTTGGTTATCATTACGCCTGCATCGCGGGTATGACGGTCGCTATTTCCGACGTTATCGTTCCGCCGGAGAAGCAGGACATGATTGACGCGACGACGCAGGCCGTCAATAAGATTGAGCATCAGTTCGGTCGCGGTCTTATCACCGAGGAAGAACGCTACAATAAGGTCGTTGCACTGTGGCAGCAGACGACGAACGACGTCGGCGAAGCCATGATGCACAATATGGATTCCTTCAATCCGATCTTCATGATGGCAGACTCCGGCGCTCGAGGCAACGCACAGCAGATGCGTCAGCTCGCCGGTATGCGCGGACTCATGTCCGATCCGTCGGGTAAGATTATCGCGCTGCCGATTACGGCAAATTTCCGTGAGGGACTTACGGTTTCCGATTACTTCATTTCTTCGCACGGCGCGCGCAAAGGTCTTGCCGATACGGCGCTCCGTACGGCGGACTCCGGTTATCTGACGCGTCGTCTCGTCGACGTCGCGCAGGACGTCATCGTTCGCGAGGACGATTGCGATGTTGTCAGCATCGATCTCGTGCGTGAGCGTGCGCGTCTCGCCTCGTCTTCGGAAGAAGCGGTCGAGATCCTGCACGATGTGCTCATGGGCCGCGTGCTTGGCGCTTCCATTTCCGATCCTGAGACGGGCGAGCTGCTTTTGGCGCAGGATACGGTGCTTTCGGACGCTGAGCTTGCGACGATCGGCGAGCATCATGTGCCGGAACTTGTGATTCGCGGTTCGCTGGCGTTCTCGGAAGCGGTCATCAGCAACGCGATGGTGTCCGAGACGGTGACGCTCGGCTCGAAGGACGCGAAGACGCGCAAGGCAGTGTTGGCGTCCATCGTCCATGAAGTGGCCGGAAAGAAAGCTATAGAAGACGTCGTTTCCGGAGACGGCGAAATCCTGATTCATGAGGACGAGACCATTTCCGAAGAGGACGTGAAAAAAGCGATCGAAAGCGACGCGCGGGAAATCCGCGTTCGCAACAACAACGTTCGCGGTATCGAGGTCGAGGCCATCAAGGAAGGCAACGGCGTCATCGAGCCGCTGTCCGAGCGTATTATCGGCCGCGTGCTGGCGGAGGACATTGTCGATCCGAAGACGGGCAAGAAGATTGCTTCGCTGAATCAGACGGTGGACGAAGAACTGGCGGAGAAGATCTGCAAAGTTCGCGATAAAGTATCGATCCGCAGTGTATTGACCTGCAAATCGCAGTACGGCGTCTGCATCAAATGCTATGGCCGCGACCTTGCGAACGCGTCGGAAGTCGACGTCGGCGAGGCTGTTGGTATTATCGCGGCGCAGTCCATCGGCGAGCCGGGTACGCAGCTCACGATGCGTACGTTCCATTCCGGCGGCGTTGCGGGCGACGATATCACGCAGGGTCTTCCGCGCGTCGAGGAACTTTTCGAAGCGCGCAAGCCGAAGCATCACGCGATTATTTCCGAGGTCGAAGGTACGGCGCAGATCCTTGACGAAAACGGAATGCGCAAAGTCATCATCACGCCGGAAGAGGGCGAGGCGCGCGAATATGCCGTGCCGTACGGCGCGCGTATGGTCGCGCAGGACGGCATGCACATCAAGCTCGGCGACAAGATCACCGAGGGCTCCATCAATCCGCACGACATTCTCCGTGTCTGCGGCTTGAAGGAAACGCAGCGCTACCTCGTTTACGAAGTACAGAAAGTTTACAAGTCACAGGGCGTCGGCATCAACGACAAGCACATCGAGGTCATGGTGCGCCAGATGCTGCACAAAGTTAAGATCGAGGAGTCGGGCGATACGCATTTCCTGCCCGGCGAATATATCGACATCAATTCTTTCGAGGCGGTCAATGCTCGCGTCATTGAGAACGGCGGCGAGCCGGCAGTCGCGAAGCCGATCCTTCTGGGTATCACGAAGGCCTCGCTGGCCACGGATTCGTTCCTGTCGGCGGCATCCTTCCAGGAGACGACGCGCGTGCTGACGGACGCGGCCATCAAGGGCAAGGTCGACCCGCTGATCGGATTGAAAGAAAATGTCATCATCGGCAAGCTCATTCCTGCGGGAACCGGTATGGGACGTTATCGCAACATCGGCGTCGTCGATCCAGACGCGGCGGTGACCGTACCCGTGGAAGGAACAGAAGAAGGGGCGGAGGCTTTACCGGAAGGGGAAGCAGCGCCGGAAGACGGGGTCGCGCCGGAAACGGCCGAGCCGGTTGTGGCTGAGCAGCCGACAGAGCAGGCATAAGAAACAAAAAACGGTTCGCGGGCGTCGAAGACGTCGCGAGCCGTTTTTGTGATGGTGAAAAGAGGAGAGGGAGGAATACGTTTGGCAAAGCTGACATTGGAAAAGGCGAAGGAAATTCTCGCGAAGCATACGACGGAGCCGCATCTGTTTACGCACGCGGCGGCGGTCAGCGCGGCGATGGGTGCGCTTGCGGAACGGTTCGGCGGGGACGTCGGATATTGGGAAGCGATCGGCTGGCTGCACGACGTCGACTATGAGAAATATCCGAACGAGCATTGCCGCCATGTGCGGGAGCTTCTCGCGCCGGAGGGCGTCGACGAGGAAGATATTTCCGCGATCATTTCCCACGGCTATGGCATCGTCACGGACGAGCGGGAGCCGCAAAGCGATATGGAAAAGAGCCTGTTTGCCGTCGACGAGTTGACGGGCATCGTTCACGCTTACGCGCTGATGCGGCCGGAAGGCATGGCGGGAATGGAAGTCAAGAGCTTAAAGAAGAAGTTTAAGGACAAGAAGTTTGCGGCGAAATGCGACCGCGAGCTGATCCAAAAAGGAATTGAGCGTCTCGGCCTCGACCTCGGCGAAATCATGGAATCCTGCATCAAAGGAATGCAGGCGCACGAGGCGGAGCTTGCATTGGATAAATAATAAAGAAAGAGAGCGATAAGAACATGGCGATTCGTATTGGTATCATGGGGTATGGAAATCTTGGGCGCGGCGTCGAGTACGCGGTGGACGCGTGCGAGGATATGGAGCTGGCGGCGGTCTTTACGCGGCGCGATCCCGCGTCGCTTTCCATTCGCAAGACGGGCGTTCCCGTCGTTTCCGTCGACAAGATGGACGCATGGAAGGACAAGATCGACGTTTTGATTCTCTGCGGCGGCAGCGCCACCGATCTTCCCGAACAGACGCCGAAGTATGCGAAAGACTTCAACGTCATTGACAGCTTCGACACCCATGCGCGTATTCCCGAGCATTTTGCGGCGGTGGACGCGTCGGCGAAAGCGGGCGGCAAAGTCGCGATCATTTCCGTGGGCTGGGATCCAGGCCTCTTTTCGCTGAACCGCGCTTACGCCAGCGCGATCTTGCCGAACGGCAAAGATTATACGTTCTGGGGTCGCGGCGTCAGCCAGGGACACTCCGACGCGATCCGCCGTATCGAAGGCGTCAAGAACGCGAAGCAGTATACGGTGCCCGTGGAGGCGGCGCTGGAGGCCGTGCGTTCCGGCAAGAATCCGTCGCTTACGACGCGAGAGAAGCACACGCGCGAGTGCTTTGTCGTGGCGGAGGAAGGCGCGGACAAGGCGCGCATTGAAAAAGAGATCAAGACCATGCCAAATTATTTCGCCGATTACGATACGACGGTCCATTTTATCGACGAGAAGGAATTTAACGAGAAACACGGCGGCCTTGCGCACGGCGGATTTGTGATCCGCTCGGGCGCGACGGGAGAGAAGACTGCGCATAAGCATGTCGTGGAATTCAGCCTGAAGCTCGACTCGAATCCCGAGTTCACCGCCAGCGTACTTGTCGCTTATGCCCGCGCTGCGTATCGGATTGCGGGCGAGGGCGGTAAGGGGGCGAAGACTGTCCTCGATATTCCGCCTGCATATCTTTCGCCGAAGACGGGTGAGGAGCTTCGCAGTTCGTTGCTGTGATTTTGCGGGACAGGTTTTTTCCGGAATCTGAAAAGAAATCGTTCTTCCAGGCAGGATTTTTCCAAAGGATATAGAATCTTAATATAAGATTTTCTTACTCAAGTTTTAAAATTTGAAAAGCGAGGTAGAGAAAGCATGGCAGACATCGATTTGACCAAGTACGGCATTACCGGAGCAACGGAGATTGTCCACAATCCTTCCTATGAGTATTTGTTCGAGGAAGAGATCAAGCCGGATCTTACGGGCTACGACAAAGGACAGCTTACGGAGCTGGACGCGGTCAACGTCATGACGGGTGAATTCACGGGCCGTTCGCCGAAGGACAAATTCATCGTGGAGGATGAGAATTCCAAGGATACGGTCTGGTGGACTTCTGAAGGCTATCCGAACGACAACCATCGCGCCTCGAAGGCGACCTGGGATGCGGTCAAGAAACTGGCGATTGAGGAACTTTCCAATAAGAAGCTCTATGTCGTCGATGCGTTCTGCGGCGCGAACAAGGACACGCGCATGGCGGTCCGCTTCATCATGGAAGTGGCCTGGCAGGCGCATTTCATCCGCAACATGTTCATCAAGCCGACAGATGAGGAATTGAAGAATTTTGAACCGGATTTCGTCGTCTATAATGCGTCGAAGGCGAAGGTCAAGAATTACAAGGAACTGGGGCTGAACTCGGAGACGGCGGTCGTGTTCAATATCACGAGCCGTGAGCAGGTCATCATCCATACATGGTACGGCGGCGAGATGAAAAAAGGCATGTTCTCGATGATGAACTACTATCTGCCGCTGAAGGGTATCGCCGCGATGCATTGCTCGGCGAATACGGACATGAACGGCGAGAACACGGCGATCTTCTTCGGCCTCTCCGGCACGGGCAAGACGACGCTCTCCACCGATCCGAAGCGACTCCTGATCGGCGACGACGAGCACGGCTGGGACGACAAAGGCGTG
>JAFZRW010000098.1 GCA_017619685.1 Schwartzia sp. (in: firmicutes) | reverse complement strand
CTCTATTGCGAAGCGGAAGCGGATATGTTCGAGCCGTATGTGATTGAGTCGCAGGTCAGGAAGGGCGACGGCGAATGGATGGACGTCTATACCGCCAACCCGCCTTGGATTTTCAGCGGCTACCGCCTTGCGTCGCTGAACGACGTCGGAAGCGTCGATGAAATCCGCGTGCGGATCGTGTGCCGGAATCTGGACCTTGCGTCCGAATGGTCCGAAGTCGCACGTATGGCGGGAAAATAAAAAATGCGTTATTTGGGAGGAGGAACCAATATGAAAAAGTTTGCAAGAATGTTAGCGGTGCTTTTCGGCGTGATGCTTCTCACTGCGCCTACGGCCTTCGCCGTGAAGGTGGACGCGGAGCTGGGCAAGACGTATGAACTGCTCCTTTCCACGTTCGTGGCGGGCGACCCTGTGGACGCGAATCGCGTGCCGCAAGGTGCGACGATCCTTCTCAAGCAGCCGGAACTGCTGGCTGGGACATATAAGGAACTGAAATTCGTCCAGCAGCCAAAAATCATGGGCGTTTCCATAGAGGGGGAGGACGCCAATACGAGTTCCCTGAACGACGTCATCATCGGCGCGTTGACGAAACTCTACGGGCCGTACACCTTCATCGACAAGGACGGCGTCTATGTCTGGGGCACGGAAGGCTCGTTCAGCGACCCGTATCTCGGCAGCTACAACCCGTTTAACGGCTGCATCGGCATGATGTGCAACACCGAAAAGAAATAATAAGAACATGAGGGAGGAACTGCAATGAAAATGCAGCGTTCCGCCGTATGCATGATGTTCCTGCTGGCGGCGCTCTTGTTGCCGCTTAAAGTCATAGCGGCGCCGCAGATTGTCGAGGAGTTTTTCCCGTCCGGAGAGATCGCCAAACCGCAAGCGCCGTTCCTGCGTTACAGCGGCGTCTCCAACAACGGCGACTCCATTCAGATGTGGTACAATATTCCAAAGGACGTCCTGGCGCTGTCCAATGCCTACAATCGCTGGAGCAATTCGGACGGCGGGAGCGACGGCTTCATCGCCCGCTTCGGCGTCGAGGAATACCGGCTATATCTGCAAACAGACGCCAGTATCGACGGCGGTTCCTGGCAATACAGCGACGACTGGGACGATGGGGAGTGGCCCGGGCTGCCGGCGCCCCATGCGCTTGCGTTTCATTGCATGGAAGGGTTGAACAACAATCCGAATAAGATCTATCCTGAAATGGACGTGAGTTGGCTGACCTATATCGAAGACGGAAACACCGGCTTTCTTGCGCCGATCGTAACTCCGTTTACGGTAGACGGCGGCACCAACTATCATTACGACTTGAAGAACCATACGCTGGCGGTCCGCTGCCGCCTGATGCTCGAATATTGGACGCGCGGCGGTGAAAAACAGCGCATTTTCTCCCCGTGGTCCCCGGAAACCTCCATCGGGCGAAACGGGACGCAAGAGGCGTTGACTGCGCCGGGCTCCATTGAAGCGCCGATTCTTTCCGATTTCTCTATCGTCGTGAAAAACGACAGGAACTTCGGACGGTATTACCTCGAAATTCCGGAGAGCGTCTATGACGGCGTGCTTTACTGCGAATCCCAGGAGGATACGGTCGATCCGTACTATATTCAGGTGCAGATGCGTGTGAACGGCGGCGAATGGCAGGACGTTTACATCGCCAATCCGAAGTGGATTTTCAGCGGTCATCGCTTCACTGAAACGGAGGGCGGCCTGAAAGCGGACGACGCCGTGGCAGTGCGCGCCCGCCTGCAATGCAAGAAGCTGGGGATTGTCTCCAACTGGTCGAACGTCGTGGGCGTAGGTACGGATACGGCGGAAGCTTCGTTTACGGCGTCCCAGTGGGCGCAGGGGGAACTGGAAGAAGCCGCGGCCCTCGGATTGATTCCTGATTCCTTGAAAGAGGCGGATTTAACAGAGCCGATCACCCGCGCGGAATTTGCCGTCGTCAGTGTCAAATGCTACGAGGCGTTGACCGATATGAAGGCAGAACCGTATCCGTCGAATCCGTTCACGGATACGACGGACGCGGAAGTGCTGAAAGCTTTCAACATCGGCGTGACGAACGGCACCGGCCCGACCACATTCGCCCCGGACGTGATCCTGAACCGCGAGCAGGCGGCGACGATGCTGACGCGCATTTACAAGAAAATCGAGATTGGCGGATGGACGCTGGAGACCGACGGCAACTACAGCGAAGAGTTCCGTGGGATGTTCGAGACGCCCGAGCCCTTTGCCGACGACGAGAATATTTCCGGCTGGGCGAAGGACAGCGTGTATTTCATGAAGGCGAAGGGAATCATCGACGGCGTCGGCGGCAACAAATTCGCCCCGCGCGCGATCACCGACGCCGAAGAAACGGCTGGTTACGCACAGGCTACCCGCGAGCAGGCGATCCTGATTGCCAAGCGCATGGTCAAGAAACTCGGATAAGCACAAAAAAAGAGAGCCTTTCGGCTCTCTTTTTTGTGCTCATTTTACGACTGCGCCGGTGCTGGCCGAGGTGGTCAGCTTCGCATAGCGGGCGAGGTAGCCGGTCTTGATTTTCGGCTCTGGCTTTTTCCACGCCGCTTTGCGCTTTGCGAGTTCTTCGTCGCTGACTTTGAGTTCCAGTTTGCGGTTCGGTATGTCGATGGAAATGACGTCGCCGTTCTCGATCAGCGCGATCGGGCCGCCCTCCATCGCTTCCGGCGAGATGTGGCCGATGCACGCGCCCTGGCTTGCGCCGCTGAAGCGTCCGTCGGTGATCAGGCCAACTTTGAGGCCGGCGCCGGTGATGGCTGCCGTCGGGTTCAGCATTTCCTGCATGCCGGGGCCGCCTTTCGGGCCTTCGTAGCGAATGACCACGACGTCGCCGTCGTGAATTTCGCCGCCCATGATGGCGTCGATGGCCGCCGTTTCGGAATCGTAGCATTTGGCTTTTCCTTCATATACGAGCATATCGTCTTTGACTGCCGAAGCCTTGACGACGGCGTAGTCGGGGCAGAGGTTGCCGCGCAGGATCGCGATGCCGCCTTCTTTGCGATAGGGGTCGTCTACGCTGTGAATGACGTCGGGACGAAGAATCTTCGCGTCCTTGATACGGTCCCCGAGTTTTCCGGTGACGGTCAGCGCGTCGAGATGCAGGAGATTCTTTTTCGCCAGCTCATGCATGACGGCAGTGATGCCGCCCGCTTCGTCAAGGTCCTGCATGTGGTGTGTGCCGCCGGGGCTGAGTTTCGTGATATACGGCGTACGACGGCTGATTTCGTCGAAGAGCGGCGCGGGAATCTCGATGCCCGCCTCGTGGGCGATGGCCGTCAAATGCAGCACCGTATTCGACGAGCCGCCGATGCCCATGTCCGTTGTGATTGCGTTCTCGAATGCCTCGCGGGTCATGATGTCGCGCGGACAGATATTCTTTTTCACCAAGTCCATGACGACTGCGCCTGCGCGCTTCGCAAGAAGACGGCGCGCGCCCGTGTGCGCGGCAGGAATCGTCCCGTTGCCGGGGAGCCCCATGCCGAG
>JAFZRW010000097.1 GCA_017619685.1 Schwartzia sp. (in: firmicutes) | reverse complement strand
CGCTGAAAAAAGCGCGTCAAAGGCCAAAAATCCGAGCACGCATACGCCGGCGATCAATAAAAACAAAAGCACGTACTCCACCGGCGTAGAATGGCCCTGCCCTTCTTTACCCGCCGTAAGCGCCGCCAAAGCCTGCTGCGCGCCGTCCAACGCGAGAACCGGCGTCAGGAATCCCCAAATAATAGTGATGAAATATTGGAGTTTTTTCATAGACGCCTCGCCTCCCGCCGAAAAATTCTTCCTCATCATAAACAATTTCCATTAATATTACCATGTTTCCCGCTTCCGGACAAGCACGGAAACGCGTTCCCGCAATCAATATCCATATCATGACCGATTATTGGTTGATACAAAAAATCCATTTTCCCAGAACGATAAAAGGAAAATGGATTTTCATCTTTATACGATTTTATCCCCGCTCTTGCCAGCGGCAGAGCCAACGCTCAGCAAGATCGAGCGTCCCGAACAAGATAAGACCCATCGCGCTCAAGACGACGATTCCGGCGTACATCTCCAGATAGCTGACGCGAAGCCATGCGTCCATGATGAAATAACCCATGCCGTACTGTGTACCGAATGTTTCTGTGAAAAAAAGCACGGAAATCGCGGTCGCCATCGCGACGCGAATCGCCGTCATGAATTTCGGCAGCGAAGCCGGCAAAAGCACTTCCGAAAGGATCACTCGAAAAGGCGCGCCCAATGATGCGAGCGGATAGAAGACTTCCGCAGGGATTGCCCGAATACTGTCTCGCACGGCGATGACAATCTGAAAAACGAGAATCAAAAAGAGCAAGATCATCTTGGACGTTTCGCCAAGACCGAAAAGCAACATGACAATAGGAAGCAATGCGATTTTCGGCACGGGATACGTCAAGTAAACGATTGGCGCAAGCAGGCGATCCGCCGTGGGCGACCAACCCATCAGCACGCCGAGGGGAAGACCGACAACGACGGCAAGTAAAAGCCCTGCAAGGATTCGACCAAGACTGTATGCGATATGCACAGCAATCGCGCTGAAGAAAATGTCGCCGACTTTTTCCATGACCGCGAAAGGCGATGGAACGACGGGAATCCCGACGAAACGTGCAGCCAGGAACCACACAAAGAACAATATGAGCGCGCCGAGACAAGCGGCGGACAATCGTTTCTTCATATTGCCGCCCCCTCTCCCATTCCCCGAAGGAGAGCCCGAATCCGCGTCTTTTGCACAGTAATCTCTTCCGAATCTTCACGGCATGCAAAAAGCGGATTTTCCATCACGGATGCGACGCGCCCCGGCGCAGACGAAAGCACAACAATCGTTTGCCCCAAATAAAGCGCTTCCTCGACGTAATGCGTGACAAACACGGTCGTGACTTTGTGCGCGCGCCAAAGATCGAAGAAAACCTCCTGCATTTCCTCCCGCGTGATGGCGTCGAGAGCGGAAAACGGCTCGTCCATGAGCAGGACGTCCGGCTGCAGCAAAAACGCGCGGGCAAGACTCGCCCGCTGCTGCTGTCCGCCCGAAAGTTCCCGCGGGAAGCGCGACAACAGCGTCTCTTCCAACCCGAGACGCGCGAGCATTTCCGATTCTTCCGGCGGTGCCGGGACGTCGGAATGCTTGACGCGCCAAGAAAGCCGAATATTTTCTCGGACGGTTTTCCATGGCAGGAGACCGTAATTTTGCGGAATCAACCCTATCGTGTGTCGTTTCGGATCGACGGGCGCACCCGCGAAAGAAATCTCGCCTTCAAAACGCTTCTCGACGCCCGCAAGAATCCGAAGCAACGTCGATTTACCGCAGCCTGAGGGGCCGATAACCGCGCACGTTCCTCCGCGCGGCACATCAAGGCTCACGTCTGAAAGCGCCGTAAGCCTGCCCCCGTCCGCCGTATCGTAAAAAGCCGTAAGGCCAGAAACTCGAATCACGGTAAAACGTCTCCCGCTACCAACGTTTGATATGCGTATGCCTCGGGAACCAAGTTCTTTTCTTTGAGCCAGCGCATCACTTCCGAAACATCCTCTTCCCGCGGAAGCGTTGCGTTCCGATACGCCGGAAGACTCAGCGCGTCCTTCGCCGCAGGCGGGAACCCGCTCTTTTCCACAACGAGATTGATATACGCTTCGCGCGGATTCGACGTAAGATACTTGATTGCCTTGTTGTACGCGCGGTACATTGCTTGCACCGCTTCCCTTTTTTCCGTAACCGCTTTGGCCGAAAAAAGCATGACGCCCGGATTGACGCCAAGCGCGTTGGAATCCGTCAGCTTACGGCACCCGCCAGCCATGGCTACGCTCGCCATCGGCTCCGGCAGCGTCGCGGCGGCGAGTTTCCCATTCTGTAACATTTCGAGCCGAGCCGGAATCTGCGGAACGGAAATTTTTTGGATTGCGTCCGCCGCCATTCCGTTTTCTTTCAAAATACGGTCGGTCACATACTCGATGATCGTATTCCGGGAAACGGCCACCTCTGCCCCGGAAAGAGCGGGAACGTCCGATATGTTCCCTCCCTTTCCGGCGATAAGCGTATAACAGCCGTCCGTCGCCGACGTCACGCGCACGTCAAACCCGCCCGCTTTCGCAAAGGCCGCCGCAAGCAAGTCGGAGACCGCCCCGTCGAGCTGTCCACTCTGCATCGCCGCGTCCCGATCCATCGCGCTTTTGAACGAATGAAGTGTGACATTTACGCCTTCCTCCGCAAAAAATCCTTTCTCCCGTGCGATGATGAACGGCACGGAATCCATATCCGGCATCAATCCGACAGAAAGCGACAATTTCGCTCCGTCCTTCGCAGTCTCATTTTTCGCCACGTCTTTTCCGCAGCCGACGACGAGCAGAAGCAACGCCGCGCAAAAACATGCAATCCATTTTTTCATGCTGAACCCCTCCCCGAAGTCAAACGCGGCGCAAAGCAAATGCGCCGCGCTTATTTTTATTGGACAGAAACGGAGCCGATAAACTCCACGGCTTTTTGGAAAAACCGAATCATTTTTTGAAGCGTTTCCTCATGTTCTTCGTATGTCTTCATCGCTTTATCTTTCATTTCTTCCGCTTTATGACGCATTTCCTCGATCTCCGCCAGTTTTTCATTCAGTGTTTTAAGTGTCTCCGCCGCCTCGTCGATGGAGCGGTTGATTTCCTCCACGTCGCGCTGGGAACGATTCTGAATCGACGCATTCTCTTCCTGCTGCTTCTTTCGTTCTTCGTCCTTGCCGGTAATCTCTTCCCATACCTTTCGGACGGAAGATTTCTTGCGCTCCGTCTCGTCAATTTGCTCATTGCGTCCCGCCGCGCGCTCTGCCTGCGCCTCCAGCTCGCGCTGACGCGCCTCCAGCGCCTTTTTCTCGGCTTCCAGCGCTTTGCGCTGCTCCTGTATTGCCGCTTCCTGTTTACGGAGACTTTCTTCCTGACGCGCAAAAATCAATTCCTGTTGAATGCGGTCGTTTTCCGCCTCCACCGATTTGTCGTGAAAAAATCCAGCGCCGAGGAATCCGCCGCCCAGCGCCAGCACAAACAGAACCCCAAGCGCAATCCAGCGCCATTTCCGGCCGCCGGACGGTGATTCTTCCACTTCCTCATCCTCTTCTTCCGCCAAAGTCGGCTCGGACGAAATCTTCGCCGGCGTCCTGTTCTTATCTGCGTCGTCCCAGCGTCCGTCATGCTTCGCCGTCATTCCTCTTCGCTCCTTCCGTCATATACGCATGTTCCTTTTTCATCGTCTCGCAGAGACGCCGAAGCGTCCAATGCGTATTATAGGGCGTTACAATCGCCTTATAGCGAATCAGTGAAGCGCCCGACGCCTTCAATGCCGCAAGAACTTGATCGAGCCGTTTTCCTTTGATATGCCCGAGCACCATGACTTCGTCGGGAAAATGAAAGGACTCTTCTCCTTCCGCAAGCGGCGCAGGGGCAAATCCGCCCATGCCCAGAAGGAACCCGACTTTTTCCCGCCAGCTCTCGTCGGGAAGCACGCGGGTTTCAATATTGAGCTTCCGCAGAGCCGCGCGCACCAATTCAAGTTTTTCCGCGTCTTCAAAATGATAGCAAAGGACGATTTCCGCCGCTTTTTTCATGCCGTTCCTCTTTCCCGCCGCTGGCGGAGCGATTCGTACATCAGAATCGCGCCCGCTACGGACGCGTTCAAAGAATTGATCTTTCCCAGCATCGGAATCCTGACGAGCACGTCGCAGCTTTCACGCACGAGACGCGATATGCCCCGTCCTTCGCTGCCGATTACGAGCACCAACGCGCCCGTCAAATCCGCTTCAAAATAATCCGACGCGCCGTCCATATCCGCACCGACAATCCAAAAGCCTTCTTTCTTCAGCTCCCGAATCGTCTGCGCAACGTTGCCGATACGCGCCACCGGCACATACTCCACCGCGCCGGCGGAAGTCTTCGCGACTGTCGCGGACAGCGGACAGCTCCGACGTTTCGGAATCAGCACGCCATCCACGCCGACGGCGTCTGCCGTCCGAAGTACGGCACCCAAATTGTGCGGGTCTTCCAACTCGTCCAGCAGCAAAAGAAACGGCGGACCGTCT
>JAFZRW010000096.1 GCA_017619685.1 Schwartzia sp. (in: firmicutes) | reverse complement strand
GCCATCGGCTCCGTCACCGAGGCTGCGGCGGAAGCCGTCGATTACCTGACCTCGCAGGGCGAGAAAGTCGGCGTCGTATCCGTCCATCTCTATCGCCCGTTCTCTGTAAAGCATTTCCTGGGCGCCGTTCCAAAAACGGCAAAGAAGATCGCCGTGCTCGACCGCACAAAAGAGCCGGGCGCGCTGGGCGAGCCGCTCTATCTCGACGTAAAGACCGCGTATTACGATGCGCCGGAGTCCCCTGTCATCATCGGCGGCCGTTACGGCCTCGGCGGCAAGGACGTAACGCCGGATCAGATTTTCGGCGTATTTGAAGAACTGAAGAAAGACGCCCCGAAGAACGGCTTCACCATCGGCATCGAGGACGACGTGACGAATCTTTCCCTCGCGCCCGCGCACTCCGACGTCGACCTGACGCCGGAAGGCACGACGGCCTGCAAGTTCTGGGGCCTCGGCTCGGACGGCACGGTCGGCGCGAACAAGTCGGCCATCAAGATTATCGGCGACAACACCGATATGTACGCGCAGGCATATTTCGCCTACGATTCGAAGAAGTCCGGCGGCATCACGATGTCGCACCTGCGTTTCGGCAAGCTGCCGATTCGCTCCCCATACCTCATCAACAAGGCAAACTTCATTTCCTGCTCGAAAGAATCCTACGTCCATCAGTACGACCTTCTCGCGGGCATCAAGGACGGCGGCACGTTCCTCCTCAATACGACCTGGAAGGAATCGGAGCTCGGCGAGCATCTTCCCGCGTCCATGAAGCGCACGATTGCCCAGAAGCACGTCAAGTTCTATATCATCAACGCGGTTGAGGCGGCGCAGGAGCTCGGGCTCGGCGGACGCTTCAACATGATCATGCAGTCCGCGTTCTTCAAGCTGGCGGACATCATCCCGCTGGACAAGGCCGTCAAATATCTGAAAGATTCCGTCGTCACATCTTACGGCAACAAGGGACAGAAAGTTATCGACATGAACAACGCCGCCATCGACAAAGGCATCGATCCGGCGGCGCTGATCGAGGTCAAGGTTCCCGCGGACTGGGCGAAAGCCGAGGACGCTCCCGCGCCGAAGAAGGACGTACCGGAGTATATCACGGCTGCGCAGGATATCATGAACCGTCAGGAAGGCGAAAAAATTCCGGTCGGCGTCTTCGAGAAGCTCGGCGTCGTGGACGGCACCTTCCCGTGCGGCACGTCGGCTTATGAGAAACGCGGCATCGCGATCGACGTGCCCGAATGGCAGCCCGATCTCTGCATCCAGTGCAATCAGTGCTCGTTTGTCTGCCCGCACGCGGCAATTCGTCCGATCCTGATGACGGCGGACGAAAAGGCGAAAGCCCCCGAAGGCACACAGGCGAATCCCGCCCTCGGCGCGAAAGACATGTTCTTCACGATGGCCGTCTCGCAAATGGACTGCCTTGGCTGCGGCAACTGCGCCGAGATTTGCCCTGCGCCCAAAGGCAAGGCTCTCGTCATGAAGCCGTTCGGCACGCAGGAGCACAAGCAGCCTGTCTTCGATTACGGCGTGAACAAGGTCTCTCCGAAGCAGAATCCGATGAACAAGAAGACCGTCAAGGGCAGCCAGTTCGAGAAGCCGCTTCTCGAATTCTCCGGCGCCTGCGCGGGCTGCGGCGAGACGCCGTACGTCAAGCTCGTCACCCAGCTTTTCGGCGACCGCATGATGATCGCGAACGCCACGGGCTGCTCGTCGATCTGGGGCGCATCCGCTCCCTCGATGCCGTACACGAAGAACCATCTCGGACAGGGGCCGGCCTGGGCGAACTCTCTCTTTGAAGACGATGCGGAATTCGGCCTTGGCATGTTCCTCGGCACGAAAGCCGTCCGCGACGCGCTGGCGTCCCTCGTCACGGAGGCCATAGACGCAGGCAAAGGCTCCGACGAGCTGCGCGCGGCTATGACCGAATGGAAGGAAAAGATGAACGTGGGCGACGGCACCCGCGACCGCGCGGCGAAGCTGACCGCTCTGCTTGAAAAGGAAAAAGGCAGCGACGCGCTGCTCGCGAAGATTTACGATAAGCGCGACTTCCTCGTCAAGCGCTCCCAGTGGATCATCGGCGGCGACGGCTGGAGCTACGATATCGGCTACGGCGGCCTCGACCATGTGCTGGCCTCCGGCGAGGACGTCAACGTCCTCGTGCTTGACACCGAAGTTTACTCGAATACCGGCGGTCAGTCGTCGAAATCGACGCCGGCGGCGGCCATCGCGCAGTTCGCGGCCAGCGGCAAGCGTACGAAGAAGAAGGACCTCGGCATGATGGCCATGAGCTACGGCTACGTCTACGTCGCACAGGTTGCAATGGGCGCTGACAAGAACCAGACCTTGAAAGCCATCTGCGAAGCGGAAGCGTATAACGGCCCGTCCCTCGTCATCGCTTACGCGCCGTGCATCAACCACGGTATCCGCGCGGGCATGGGCAAGAGCCAGCGTGAAGAGGAAAAGGCGGTCAAGTCCGGCTACTGGGCGACCTACCGCTACAATCCGGAACTGGTCGGCACAGACAAGAACCCGTTCACCCTCGACTCGAAGGAGCCGACAGAAAGCTTCCAGGAGTTCCTGCAGGGCGAGGTACGTTTCAGCTCGCTGAAGCGCGCGTTCCCGGAAATCGCGGAAGAACTTTACGCGAAGACCGAACGCGATGCGAAAGCGCGCCTCGAAGGCTACAAGAAGCTCGCAGGACAAGCATAAAAGAAAAAACAGCGCAAGACAAAAGCGGCGTTCCATTACGGAGCGCCGCTTTTTTGCGTGCGATTATTCCATTTCCTAATCGTCGTATTTCAGTACGATCTCGCCGCGCCGACGCGTGGCGTTCATGTCGATGACGCGCTGATTCCGCGAGCCTCGGAAGCGCAGCGTGAGGTCGCGCTCGCCGAGAATGAACGGACCGTCGACAAGCACGTCAAGTTCGTCGAGCAGCGCGTCCACGTCGGGATTTTTCATTTCCGTCAACGCTTCCAGCGTGTAGCCGGTATAACTCCAGACGTCGAGATTGAGCGCGCGGGTTTCCCGCGCAAGATGCGTAAGCGGCACGGGCTGGACAAACGGCTCGCCGCCGGAAAACGTGATGCCCGAAAGCAAGGGATTTGCCCGAAGCGCCATCAAGATTTCTTCCGTATCGACAAAATAGCCCCCGTCCATCGGCCAGGTTTTCGGATTGTGACAGCCCTGGCAATGATGCGGGCAGCCTTGCGTGAACACCGTGAAGCGGTAGCCGTCGCCGTCGACGACGGAATCGTTGATCGTTCCGGCAATGCGTAGTTCCATGCCGCGAACCTCCCGAAGAGTGATTTCGTACAACTGCAGCTATATCATATAACTGTTGGGAATATATTCAACTGTTGAAGATTTTTTTCGTCTGCCTAGGAAAAAGGCCCAACAGATGCCGTCGTAAAAACTGCCCCGCCGGGGAAGGCAGGGCAGAAAGGGGAAGTCCCGATGCGGGGTGCATCAGGGCTTGGACGTTTCCGGCGCTTTCTTTTGGGGAAGAAAGACCTTCCGCGCCCTATTTCAAGAGAGAGCGCTCCGCTTTGCTTGGGGAAGCGCCGCAGAGTTGGGGTGCCCCCTCAGTGAAGGCCATGCTTTACGCGGTCATGCTCTTCGGCGCGTTTCGCGTTGTTGAAACGATCGAGCGTGCCGACCAGATAACCGGTGATGCGCCGAATGCGCTGGAACTGCGGAGGACGAAGCGTATAGTCAAGCGCAACGTTGTCACCGCTCTCCGCCGAGATTTCAAGCGACTCGATTTCATCGCGCTGATTGTCGCGGTGAATAAAATCCAGATATGCCAGAATCTCCTGCTCAGAGATATTGTCTATCCCCTTGACGGTGACGTCTGTTCCATTAACTATCATCTTGCTTCTCCCTTTCTTGTTTCAAACTTATCCCAGTAAGAAGACTGAGATTATCAATTCCCGCAATGAATACGGGGAATGACCTGATGATGATGATGCTCGGCCTCGGTGCGCCCGCAGCGGGGGCAGATGTCGCCGATCAGTCCGTTGTACCCGCAGACCGGATCGCGATCCACGGGATGATTGACGGAGCCGTAGCCCACGCCGTTGTCATGCATGCAGCGGATAATCGCCTCAAACGCCTTGACGTTCTTCGTCGGGTCGCCGTCCATCTCCACATAGCTGATATGACCGCCGTTCGTCAGCGCGTGATACGGGCCTTCGATGCGGATCTTGTCCACGGCGGCAATCGGGAAATAGACCGGCACATGGAAACTGTTCGTATAATAGTCGCGGTCGGTGACGCCCTCAATCTCGCCGTAGCGATGACGATCGATGCGGACGAAACGGCCCGAAAGCCCTTCCGCCGGCGTCGCGATAAGACTCCAGTTCAGCCCGCTGCGCTGCGCCTCGTCATCCATGCGCTGCCGCATGTGACCGATAATACGAAGTCCGAGCTTCTGCGCGTCTTCCGATTCGCCATGATGAGCGCCGATCAGCGCTTTCAAGCACTCCGCGAGCCCGATGAAACCCACCGTCAGCGTGCCGTGTTTCAAGACTTCCGCCACGCTGTCGTCCGGCTCCAGCGCGTCCGAATCAATCCAGACGCCCTGCCCCATCAGGAAAGGATAATTGCGGCACCGCTTCGAGCACTGAATCTTGAAGCGATGCAAAAGCTGACGAATCACAAGATCGATCACGTCGTCAAGGCCGTCGAAAAATTGCTCCTGGTCGCCTTTCGCCTCAATGGCAAGACGCGGGAGATTGATGCTCGTAAAGCTCAGGTTGCCGCGGCCGCAGGTGACTGCCCGCGACGGATCGTGCACGTTGCCTATGACGCGCGTGCGGCATCCCATATAGGCGACTTCGCTGTTGTAATCGCCTTCCTTATAAAACTGCTTGTTGAACGGCGCGTCGAGGAAGCTGAAATTCGGGAACAGCCGCTTCGCCGACACTTCCATCGCAAGCTGGAACAAATCGTAGTTCGGGTCCCCCGGGTTGTAATTGACGCCCTCTTTGACCTTGAAGATCTGCACGGGGAAAATCGGCGTCTCTCCGCTTCCGAGTCCCGCTTGCGTCGCGAGCAGAAGATTTCGTATGACCATGCGCGCTTCCGGCGAAGTGTCCGTGCCGTAATTGATGGAACTGAACGGCACCTGCGCCCCTGCGCGGGAATTCATCGTATTCAGATTGTGAATGAACGCTTCCATCGCCTGGAACGTCGCGTGATCGGTTCCTTTCCAGGCCGCCTCCGTCGCGAAGTCGTGCGCTTTTGCCGTCATCTCCGCAGAAATCGGCTGGAACCCGCTTTCCGCCTGGTGAGCGGGCAGGAACGCAATCAGACGATTCTTGTACTCGTCCATCGCAGCAAACCGAACCGGCGCATCCACGCACCGCTCGATTTCCTTCACGAGAAGCTTCGCGTCGTCCAGCTTCATGCCGAGCAGCATCGCGAAAGCGTCTCCCAGATGCGAGAAATATTGTTTGCGGAACGTCTTGGCAACGCCCGGCACCATCGCGTAATCAAAATTCGGAATCGACTGTCCGCCGTGCATTTCGTTCTGGTTCGCCTGAATGGCGATACAGCCGAGCGCCGCGTACGAACGAATGTCGTTCGGTTCCCTGAGGCAACCGTGCCCCGTCGAAAAACCGTCCTTGAAAAGCTTCAGGAGATCGATCTGACAGCACGTCTCCGTCAGCATATAAAAATCCATATCGTGGATATGAATATCACCGTTCAGATGTGCCGCCGCGATGTCCTTCGGCAAAATGCGATGCGTGATGAAATACTTCGAGCCTTCCGAGCCGTACTTCAGCATCGTGCCCATGGCCGTATCGGCGTCGATATTCGCATTTTCGCGCTTCAGATCGGCGTCGCGGGCATTCTTATAGGTCAGCTCATCGTAAATGTCCATGAGGTCGACTTCGGCCTCGCGAATGCTCGTATGCGCGGCGCGATACAAGATATAGGCCTTCGCGGTCGACGCGTAGTTGTTCTTGATGAGCGCGCGCTCCACGGCGTCCTGGATATACTCGACGCCCGGCGCTTTCTTGTCAGCGACGCTGCGAATGACGCTCCGCGTCAACGCGTCAAGCTGCCGCTGGGAAAACGTCGCGTCCGTCGATTCGAGATTCGCCTTCTGGATCGCGTTTGTAATCTTGCTTGCGTCAAACGGAACGATTTCGCCGTTCCGCTTCTTGATATTCTTGATAACGGGCGTCGGTGACATCCGTAAATTCCTTCTTTCCTAGCCGTTTACGGGGCTCATCCCCCGCTTCGCAGGTTCATTACGGATTATACAATATCTACCTCCACCCGTCAAGGGAAAACACAAGATATTGTTGTTTTTTCATTTTTATCCACAAGAAGCGGAGGAAAAGAACCGCAAAAAATCGCCGCACATAAAATCGGACGGCGGTTATGCACAAAAAGGCGGTGGATAATTATTTCATTTTTGTGGATAAAAGGCGTCGCCGCTGACCGTCCGCACGGTACGGATCGGGAACGGGATCACGATTCCCTCGTCTTCAAAGCGTTTCTTCAGCGCCTTGATAAATTCATGACGAATCAAATACTGATTGCGAAACGAGGACGTATGCAGATTGACGTTGAAAATGACCGACGAGTCGCCGAACGTATGGAAACGCACCGACGGCGCGGTAGGGGAACCCTCGGCCGCGTCCAGCGCAGGATCGAGACGGGCAAGCACTTCCCTCGCGGTCTCCAGCGCCACGCATTCCACCACGTCAAGATCGCTGTCATAAGCGACGCCAACCGTCACGGTAAAGGCCACGTCCTCGACACTGGTTCCTCCCGCCACGCCCATATCGTAATTCGTGATGATCGACGCGGCGAGTTTGTTATTCGGTACGATAACGATATTATTCGTGACCGTATGTATTTTCGCGAAGCGCCATGTGATATCGATAATCTGCCCTTCCGAGCCGCCCTCGAGCCGGATATGATCGCCGATACGGATTTGTTTTGTCAGCAGGATATGGAGACCCGCGAAAAGATTTGCCATCGTATCCTGCAAGCCGAGGGCGATGGCCATACCGCCGACGCCGAGCGCAGTCAGAAGCGGCGTGATCGATACGCCGTAAGCGTCCAGCACGATGATGGCGGCGATGATATAAACGACCGCGCCGACAAGATTCAGCAGCAAAGAAGTCGAAGCGTTGCCGCCGTCCGCCCCCATGCGGACTTCAATCGCACGGCAAATGGCCCGCTGAAAGAATGTCGCTGCAGTCCATACCCAGAGCGTGAACAGCGCGCAAAAAACGATGTACAGCATATAATCGGAAAGCGGCGCAATATGGGCGGCCCAATCCAGCCCCAGCAGGAATCCCCATATCGCAGGCAAATTCCCCAGCGACCGCAAAAGCGAGCCGACCAGCGGCGCATCCGCAAAGCTGCCGCGCCGAACCGCCGCTTTGGCACGGTGCGCGACCGCGCCCCCAAGAAGCGTCCCCAGCAGGATCACGCCGACGGGCAAAAGCACCATGTCACGAAAGAAAAGCCACGTATATATATCGGAAAGACCCAATCCCTCTTCCAAGAAATCCGAAAGCCCCAAACCGTTCCCTCCTCATAAATCTCATCTGCGGTTCGTATCAACACTCTTTTTACTATTTTTATCATAGTGTATAAACATGAAAAAAACAGGCAGAGGCACGGAGCCCCGCCTGTCGCTAAAAATGCATTTTGTAATCAAGAAATTTTCTGTCAAATCGTGAAGCCCTTGTCTTGTATGTGGTTTCTTTGGGTGTGTTTTTGCCATGAAAAATTTTTGAGTCAAAATTTTTGACTCAAAAAATTTTTTGAAACAGCTCCTTCCCTTCATTTTCCTTCCTTATACAGTAATCGCTATAAACAAAATTTCTATTTTCATCGTAACATAAATCCCCTTCCTTCATAAATAATAAGCGCGCTTGGAAACGTCCCCGCTGAATTTCTAAGCAAATTCTCATGCCGTTTCCCTTGAATCTCCAGAAAAGGTTTGTTATAATGTCTGCGATACAAAACAACCGCGCTTTCGCGGGGGAAACAAAAAGGAGACAAAAAAATGATTAAACTCGAAAAGAAACACATCAAGATTTTCAGCGTCGTGATTGCGGCAGTATTCGTAGGCAGCGTCGTCGCGCTGGCGCTCACGCAGATGGGCGGCATGGTCGGCGGCACGGCTTCGGCAGCGTCCACCAGCGTTGGCGTCGTCGATTTCCGTCAGGTCATGGCCCAGTCCACGGAGTTCCAGGACGCCCGGACGAAGCTGGATTTGGCCGCGTCCGAAGAACAGAAAGATTTTGAGTCGAAGACGGCAGGCATGAGCGACGAGGAAAAAGCGAACGCGTTCCAGCAGGCGCAGGAGCGTTTGGCGAAGAAGGAAGAGGATCTTCTCGCTCCTATCCAGAAGAAAATCGAGGCCGAGATCAAGTCCGTCGCCGAGGCGAAGGGACTCCAGGTCGTTATCCACAAGGCCGCAGTCGCTTACGGCGGAACGGACATCACGCAGGACGTCATTCGCAAACTGGCGAAGTAAGTTTCTGCGAAGAAACTATACGCAATTTTTGTACCGAGCGTAACTGTGCGCTCGGTACTTTTTAAAGGAAACGACGATTAAGTCAATTTATGGCCTTGCCGAGGGATTTTTTCGGTGTTTCCTAAGAGGGGAGTGGAAACATGGGCAGCATCGATGAAAGCCGCTCTGCGGAAAGCAGACGGAAGCCGCTTTTCGTCGGTTTACTGTCCCTGTTTGTGCTTGTCGGCATTGCCGGCGGCTGGCTTTGGCTGCACCCGGGCGACAAAACCGCTCCGACTTCCGCCGTGGATACTTCGATGACGGAAGCAGGTTTTGTACGGCTCGGCGAGGCGGTGAAGGCGCACCCCGACTATGACACATTGCTTCGTCTGCGCTCAGAGCGCGAAGAGCTCGCGGCAAAACTCGCGCGCGAAGAACGGCGTCTTTTGGCTATGACTGCGCCCGACGCACTCAAGAAGCCTTTTGACGACGCCGTCGAACAAAAAAAGAAGCAGGTTTTGCTTCAGGAACACCGCGGGTTCCTGGAAAAGCTCGCCGAGGCGGAAAAAGCGAAGCGTGAAGAAACGCGCGCGCTGTACGAAGCGGCGCGGGACGAAATCAACGCCGCGTATTTCAACGAAATCTTCAATACGCAGTTAAAACTCGACAACGCCGACATCATGCGCCTGTCCGCCGAGACGATCGCCGACCTGAAGCGTCACCTGGAAAATCTCCAGCGGGAACGCGGCCGTCACCAATTCGAGCTGCATCAAAAATACGAGGCGGAAATCCGCGCGTACAAGGAATCGCTGGCGGCGGAACACGGCATATCACTTGCAGCGCTGGAATCGTCCACGGACGAGCGGCTGCGTGCCGAGGAAATGCGTAAACGCAGCGAAGCGCAAATGCGCAATCTCAACGCGCTGCAAAAGAACATGCTGGACGCGACCGAGCTTCGGATCCGCATACAGGAATCGAGGAGCACGCTCCGTGCGAAAGAACGGGAAATATCTGCACTGGAAGGCGGCCTGACGGCAGATCTCGCAAGTAAAGCGGCGAAACTCGCCGCCCTGCATCACCTTTCCATCATATACGCCGCGCCCGTAACGGACGCATTCCCGTCCGCAGATAATCCCTTCGCAGGGCTCCAAGTCGTCGGCGGTACGGCTCTCGACCTGACGGACGAGCTGACGCAGGAAATAAAAAACAGTTACAAAAAACAAAACAATCCATCAAAGTAACTCCCCACTCTTCACTCCAAATCAGAAACGAGGCATATCATGATGAAGTTAAGCAAGCTGGCGCGAGGCGTCGGCGCTGCGCTGCTGCTGGCGACGCCTTTATGGATCGCCGGCTGCGACGACAAGCCCGCCGTCATCGGTTATTACAACGCGGACCGCATCGAGCGTGAAGCGGGGCAACTGAAAGCCCTGCAAGAAGAAGGCACGGCGAAGCTCAAAGAGAAGCAGACCGAGCTGGAAGGAAAAATGAAAGAGAAACAGGCCGCGCTGGAAACAAAATTCCAGCAGAAACAGTCTGAGATCGAGGCCAAATTCCAGGCGAAGGAAGACGAGTTCAACCAAAAGGTACAGGCGAACCCGCCCACGTCCCAGGAAGAGGCCGACCGTCTGCAGGCGGAGGCTGACGAGTTGGGTCAGACGCTCCAGAAGGAAGCGGAGACTGAAATGCAGAAACTCCATGAGGAAGCGGCCGCAGAGGCGCAGCGCATTCAGCAGGAAGCGCGAATCCAGATGCAGGGGCTCCAGACGCAGTACCAGATGCAAATGCGTCAAAAGCTGGACAACGCCGTCGACGAAATCGCGCGGGCGAAAAAGATTGACGTCGTGATGGACAACAGCATCATGCAAAAGACGGTGCTCTGGGGCGGCGTCGACATTACGGAAGATTTGCTGGAAAAGCTGAAATGAGGAAAGCACGATGAAAATGACGTTGGGACAAATCGCGAAACTCGTAGGCGGCCGACTGGTCGGAGACGCCTCGGTTGCCGTCGAGGGCGCGGCGAATCTTGAAGGCGCGCGTGAAACGGACGTCACCTTCGCGGTGGAGCCGCATATCCAGGAAGCGAAAGCGGTCAAAGCGGCGGCGATCTTACTGCCGGAAGGCGTCGAGGAATTTCCGATCCCGTCGATCTACGTCGCCGATCCGCGCGCGGCTTTTGCCAAACTCCTCGAAGCGTTTACGCCGCCGCTGGTGTTCCCGAATGGCGTCAGCGAGCTTGCCTACGTCGCTCCCGAAGCGCGCGTAGCCGACGACGCGACGGTCATGCCTTTCGCCGTGGTGGACGCGCACGCCGTCGTCGAATCCGGCGCAGTGATTTATCCGCACGTCTATATCGGCCAGTATGCGACCGTCGGCGAAAACGCCGTGATTTATTCGAACGCCACCGTCCGCGAATATTGCCGCGTCGGAAAACGCGTCGTGATTCACAGCTCTGCGGTGGTCGGCGCGGACGGCTTCGGCTTCACGACGAAGGACGGCGTACATACGAAAGTGCCGCAGGTCGGAAACGTCGTCGTGGAGGACGACGTTGAGATCGGCGCGCACGTCGGCATCGACCGCGCGACGACCGGCTCTACTGTCATCGGCCGCGGCACGAAAATCGACAATCTCGTGCATATCGGACACAACTGCCATATCGGCGAAAACAATATCATCGTTGCGCAGACGGGCATATCCGGCTCCACCTCGACGGGCCCGAATGTGACTTTCGGCGGCCAGTCCGGAACCGTCGGTCATATCCATATCGGCGGCAACTCCATGTACGCCGCGCGCAGCGGCGTCATCGCCGACATGCCCGAAGGTTATATCGGCGCGGGCTTCCCCGTACAGACCCATCAGGAATGGCTGCGTATGCAGTCGGCGCTCCGAAAGCTCCCCGCGCTGATGAAACGAATCAAGTCGCTGGAGAAAAAGGCCGAGCTCCTCGAAAAAACCGCGAAAGAGCAGGATTGAGGACGACTCGTCATGTTGCTCTATTACCTTGAAAAGTTCCTGAGTTTTCTTTGCTGCCTGTTGCCGGAATCCGTCTGCGAGTGGATCGGCAAAACGCTCGGCGTGCTGACATGGCCGCTTGTCCCCGCAAAACGCCGCAATATGGCAATAGAAAACGTTATGGCATGTCTCGGCGTCCCCGAAACGGAAGCCGAACGTATCGCAAAAGCGAGCTGGGTCCGTTTCGGGCCGATGCTGTTCGAAGTCATGCGCTTCCCGAAACTACGCGGCCATATTTTGGAGCGCGTCGAGTTCGAGGGACTGGACGCGATGAAAAAATCCGTCGCCGAAGGGCGCGGCCTGATTATCGCCACTTCGCACTGCGGCAACTGGGAACTTCTCGGCGGCGCGCTCGCCGAAGCGGGCATTCCCACCGTCGGCGTTGGAATGCGACAGAAGGAATCGGGTTCCGACCGTTTCATCACGGAGTACCGCCGTCTTGTCGGCATGCGT
>JAFZRW010000095.1 GCA_017619685.1 Schwartzia sp. (in: firmicutes) | reverse complement strand
TGCAGGAGTAGACGCCTTGAAGCAGGTTTTGAAAGTTGCCATTGATTTGGAACTTCCGGCTCTTACGGTGTACGCTTTTTCAACGGAAAACTGGAAACGTCCGCATTCGGAAGTTGATTTTTTGATGAACTTGTTCGTCGATTATTTGACGAAAGAAATCGACGAAATGGATGAAGATAATGTACAGCTTCGTTTCCTCGGGCGTATGGAAGAACTTTCGCCCGCGCTGAAAGATTTGGCGCGGACGGCAGTGGACAGAATGGCTGACAATACAGGCGTCCGTTTCAATGTCGCAATGAATTACGGCGGGCAGGATGAGATCTTGCGCGCAACACGGGAGATCGCGCGCCGCACAGCAGAGAAGGAATTGTCGCCGGAGGATATAGACGCAAGGGTTTTTGAAAGCTATCTTGATACGAAAGGATTGCCGCCGGTGGATTTCGTGATTCGTACGAGCGGCGATATGCGGCTCAGCAATTATCTTCTTTGGCAAGCGGCATACGCGGAATTTTGGTTTACAGATACAAACTGGCCGGATTTTACGCCGGCTTGCTTTGTGGAGGCATTGAAAGATTTTGGGAAACGCAAACGTCGTTTTGGCGGCTTGAAGAATAAATGAGCAGTTTAAATTGAGGTGTAGTTTTGGCGATTCGTATTGTTTCTGGCGTAATCGGAATAGCGATTGCGGCGTTCATTGTTCAGACCGGCGGCGCGGTATTTGGCGCGGCGGTGCTTCTGCTGATGCTGATCGGATGGCATGAATTCGCGCAGGCCTTTCGGCACAAAGATATTTCGCCCGCATATTGGAGCGGAATGGCAGCTATGGCGTGCTTTTGGGGTGTGGCTTATTTAGGTCGCCCAGAACTTTTGCTGGCGGCGGTCACGCTGTTTGCTCTTTGGCTGATGCTTTTGGCGGTGCTGTTTTACCGTTCTTTTTCCGTGCCGCAGGCGCTCGTCTCGGTAGCGGGCGTCATGTATGTCGGTCTGTCCCTTTTGCATTTGATGTTGCTTCGCTTTTGGCACGCCGGAGAGACGGTGGAGACGCCGGTCGGGACAATGGAAGTCGGCTGCGCCTGGCTGTGGATTGCGCTTATCGGCACATGGGCCAGCGATACGTTCGCCTATTTTTCCGGTTTCGCGTTTGGCAAAACAAAGCTTTGCGAGCCGATAAGCCCGAAGAAAACGAGAGAGGGCTTTTATGGCGGCGTCGTCGGAACGGCAGCTTCCGTCGCTGCGCTCGGATATTCGATCGGGCATCCGGCTTTTCTGATGGCTGCGCTTGGCGTAGTAATTGCGCTTGTCGCAACGGTAGGCGATCTTGTCGAATCTGTGGTGAAACGGTACACGGGAATTAAAGATTCGGGAATCCTGATTCCCGGTCACGGCGGCGTGCTGGATCGATTTGACAGCGCGATGTTCGTGATTCCGTTCGTTTATTATTTTCTGCGGATCATGGAGGGATTTTAAGTGACGGTAAAGCGGCTTGCGATTCTCGGCTCGACCGGTTCCATCGGCACCCAAACCCTCGACGTCGTACGGAGCTGTCCGGAACTTTTTCAAGTGACGGTACTGGCGGCAAATACCAGCGATCAAATGTTGGAGCAGCAGATCAATGAGTTTCATCCGAAGCTGGCCGTTCTTGTTGATGAAAAAGCGGCGTCCAGACTCCGCGCCCGATATCATGGCGAGACGGAGATCCGGAGCGGGGAGAAAGCGCTGCTGGAAGCGGCGGCTTATGACGACGCGGATACAGTCGTTACTTCTATGGTAGGATTTGCCGGCCTTGCGCCGACGCTGGAGGCGCTCAAGGCCAAAAAGACCATCGCGCTTGCGAACAAAGAGACATTGGTCGTTGCGGGCGAGCTTGTAACGGCTTTGGCGAAAGAAAACGGCGTCTCGATCCTGCCGGTGGACAGCGAGCACTGCGCGCTGTTCCAATGCTTGCAAGGCGAGCGTCGCGATACGGTGGAACGGTTGATCTTGACGGCTTCCGGCGGTCCGTTTCGAGGCAAAACGACGGAAGAATTGAAGTCGGTCACAGTGACGGATTGCCTCAAACATCCGACGTGGTCGATGGGCAAGAAGATTACTGTCGATTCTGCTACATTGGTCAATAAAGGTTTGGAGGTCATCGAGGCTCATTGGCTGTACGATGTGCCTTATGAAAAAATCGAGGTGGCCGTGCACCCGCAAAGCATTGTGCATTCAATGGTGGAATTTCGTGACGGTGCGGTGATGGCGCAGCTTGGTCTGCCGGATATGCGGCTGCCAATCCAATATGCGTTGACGTATCCGACACGTGAAAAGGCAGATTTTGGGCGCATGGATTTTAAGACGCGCATGAGTCTTTCTTTTGAGCCGCCGGATATGAAAACTTTTCGCGGTCTCGCTCTCGCTTATGAAGCGGGAAAGGCCGGCGGAACCATGCCATGCGTGCTGAACGGCGCGAATGAGGAAGCGGTAGCGGCTTTTCTTGCCGGACGCATCGGCTTCCTGGATATTTACGACTGCATTGAGCGCGCGATGGACGCGCAGGAAAACGTCCTGCATCCGTCTTTTGAGACGCTTTGCGAGGCGGACGCGAACGCACGGGCTTTTGTGCGTAAACGTTTGAAACATAAAGAGGTGTAACGACGATGGGCATAACGATACTTGCCTCTGTCTTCGTTTTCGGCTTGCTTGTGCTCTTTCATGAGTTCGGTCATTTTGTTATGGCGAAGGCGACAGGTATGCGCGTTGACGAGTTTGCCATAGGATTTGGGCCCAAGCTTGTCAGCAAACAGATCGGCGAGACAATCTATTCGATTCGCGTTGTGCCGCTCGGCGGATTTAACGATATTGCGGGTATGGATCCGTCGGACAACGACGCGGGCGACCGCGGCTACTGTGAAAAATCGGTCTGGAAACGCATGATCGTCATCGTAGCCGGACCGCTGATGAATTTCCTGCTCCCGATTGTGATCTTTTTCTTG
>JAFZRW010000094.1 GCA_017619685.1 Schwartzia sp. (in: firmicutes) | reverse complement strand
GCCGGATAATTCGCAGGGCGCACGAGATACGGCTCGTCGTCGATGAAGCTCATGATCTCTTTCTTGTCCCAGATGTGATTGCCGCTCGTCACGACGTCCGCGCCGCCGAGCAGGAGCTCGTCCATCGGCTTTCGCGTGAGCCCCTTACCTTCCGCCGCGTTCTCTCCGTTCACGACGACGAGGTCAATCGCCTTTTCGCGGCGCAGTTTTTGCGTATATTTGGCAAAGGCCGCCCTACCCGGGCGGCCTATGACGTCTCCAACCATTAATATTCTCAAATTAGATTCCCTCTTACTTATTGAACACCAGGACGCGGCCTTCCTCGCGTATGCCGATCATGCGATTCGTGACGCGCGTAATCTTCAGCGTGCCAATCATGTGATCGATCGCATTCTCATGCGCGGCGAGGTCAAATTCAAACTCGTCGGGACGACTGTCGGGATCGACCATCAGCGTCTCTGCGAATCGTTCGCGCATGATTGCGGCGATCATGCTGATCTCGCCCTGCGATATGGTGCGAATGTCGCGAATGACATGGAAGAACGCCGTATGTCCTTGTCCCTCGAGATAAATCTCGATACGCGCGTCCGAAAAGCCCTCGATGCTGTGGTACGTCACGATGCTTTCGCGAATCAGCTCGCCCACGTCCTCATAGACTTGACGCGGCGGGACTTCCTGCAGCGCGAAGGAAAAATGCAGCGCGTCTTCTCCCGGCTCAAAACTGATCGTGCCGATTTCCGGGTAGCACACCAAAATGGATACCAACAGATTGATTCCGTCGATATTGGGCTTCTTTTTGCGGCCAAATTGCATGATGCTACCCCTCCTTTTTCAACGCCTGCATCATAGCGTATCTTTTTTCGGCTCTCTATGTCAGCGAAAACTTGACGTAGAAAACTAACTACGACTTCGTTTTCGCTTCCTTGATAGCCAAAAAAATCTATCGCTCTGATGAACAATCTCAAATACCGATACCATTAAAATAATTTGCAAATTTATTATTTCGCGTAATCGACCACGCGCGTTTCGCGAATGACCGTCGCTTTGATCTGTCCCGGATATTCGAGCTCCGCTTCGATCTTTTTCACGATATCGTGCGCCAGAGCGACGGACGCCACATCGTCCACCTTGTCCGGCTTCACCATGATACGGATCTCGCGGCCCGCCTGGATCGCGAAGCAGTTGTCCACGCCGTCGAAGGACTTCGCAATCTCCTCCAGCCGCGTCAGACGCTTCAGATACGTCTCGAGACTCTCGCGCCGCGCGCCCGGCCGCGCCGCCGAAATGGCGTCCGCCGCCGCGACCAGTACAGCCTCCACGGTCGTCGCTTCCTCGTCGCCGTGATGGGCGGCGATAGCATTGATGATCTCCGGCGTCTCGCGGTACTTGCGCGCGATGTCCGCGCCGATCGTCACATGCGTTCCGTCGCTCTCATGGTCGATGGCCTTGCCGATGTCGTGCAAAAGACCGCCGCGCTTCGCCATCGTCACGTCGACGCCCAGCTCTGCCGCCATAACGCCGGCAAGCTGCGCAACTTCGATAGAATGATTGAGCACATTCTGCCCATAGCTTGTGCGATATTTCAGACGGCCCAAGAGCTTCACAAGCTCGGGGTGAAGGCCGTGCACGCCCGTATCGAAGGTCGCCTGCTCTCCGGCTTCCTTGATGCGCTGGTCGACTTCGCGTTTCGCCTTGTCCACCATTTCCTCGATGCGCGCGGGGTGAATGCGCCCGTCCGTGATCAGCTTTTCGAGGGCGATGCGCGCAATCTCGCGGCGCACCGGATCGAACCCGGACAGGATGACAGCCTCCGGCGTGTCGTCGATAATGAGGTCGATGCCCGTCAACGTTTCGAGCGCGCGGATATTGCGGCCCTCGCGGCCGATGATACGACCCTTCATTTCATCGTTCGGCAGCGCGACGACGGAAACCGTCGTCTCCGCGACCTGATCGGCGGCGCAGCGCTGAATCGCCTGCGACACGATGTCGCGCGCCCGCTTGTCCGCTTCGTCTTTTGCCTGCTGCTCGTACTCCTTGATCATTACGGCTTTCTCGTGCCGCATCTCTTCTTCTGCCTCGGCCATCAGCATCGTTTTTGCTTCTTCCGTCGTCAGCTTCGAGATGCGCTCCAGTTCCGCCTTCTGCTTTTCGTGCATTTCGGCGGCGCGTGCACGCTCCTCTTCCAGCGACGCGTCCTTCGCAATCAGCGCCTCTTCTTTCTTTTCGAGGGACTCGAGCTTGCGGTCGAGATTCTCTTCCTTCTGCTGGAGACGGCGTTCCTGCCGCGCCAGCTCGCCTTTGCGTTCTTTCGTATCCTTTTCAAGGCTCTGCCGCATCTGGTGGATTTCTTCCTTCGCTTCGAGCACGGCCTCTTTCTTTCTGGCCTCGCCCGCCGCCTCGGCTTTCTCCACGATGCGCCGCGCCTCTTCCTCGGCGGAGCCGATCGCTCCCTCCGCCTGTTGCTTGCGTACATAATAACCGCCGCCCGCGCCGACGATTAGCGCGAGTGCGGACGCCAATACCAATTCAAAGATATTATGCGCCTCCCTTTTTCCTTAAAATTTTTGTGCCTTTCGGCGTAATAGCCAAAATTTGCCGTATAGCTATGTGGCAAAGCTATACAGACTAATTTTATATTGTTTTTAGTGGGGTGTCAACCGACATGAAAAAGGACTTCGCAGAGAATCTGGAAGGGTTTTCTATACACTAGGGCGAATATAAGATAATGATAAATTTATAAGATGCGCAAAAATGAATTAAAATAAAATACATTTTCGGTTTATATTTATTACGCCGTGCTTTTTTATGGAGACGTCTCTGCGGGGTGGAAATATGGAAATTGATATCGCTTTTTGGGGACATCGGACAGACGACGGTCGCGTTCAACCGTTGATTGAACATTTGCGGGGCGTCAGCGAATTGGCCGGACAATTTGCTGGCGCTTTTGGCGAGGGTGAGATGGGAAAACTTGCCGGCCTGTATCACGACATCGGCAAATATTCCAAGGAGTTTCAGGAATATATCCGCGCAGGCGGCGGGCAAAAAGTCGATCATTCCAGCGCGGGGATGCAGGAACTTTGGAAACGGAAAAGCAGGGAACTCGTTGCCGCCGCGTTTTGCGTGGCGGGACATCATGGCGGCTTGCCGGACGGCGGCACGAAATTCGACGACGCAAGCGCGGGAACATTGATGGCGCGAGTGAACAAGACGCTTTTCGACTATCAAGTCTACAAATCCGAATGGAGCGAACCGCCTGCCGTATCGGCATCGTCGCTCCAAAAGGCAACATGGACGTCCAAATTCGCTTTCCAATTTTATACGCGGATGCTTTTTTCCTGCTTGGTGGACGCCGATTTTCTCGACACGGAGCGGTTCATGCGAGGTGACACGGAACGGGGAACCTTCCCTTCTTTGTCAATATTAAAGGAAAAACTTGACCTTCATATCGAAAAGCATTTTCTTCATCCAACATCGGAACTCAATCGAAAGCGCACGGAAATTTTGCAAGAGTGTATCAGGGCGGGAGACGAACGAAAAGAAACCCTGCAAAGCCTGACTGTGCCGACGGGCGGCGGCAAGACGATTGCTTCACTCGCGTTTGCGCTTCATCACGCGATAAGAACGGGAAAGCGAAGAATCATTTACGTCATTCCCTATACCAGCATCATTGAGCAGACGGCGGCTATATTCCGTGACATTCTCGGCGAAGAAAACGTCGTTGAACATCACATGCAAGCCGAGTACGACGATACGGACGAGACGATGAGGCGTCAGCGATTGGCAACGGAAAATTGGGACGCGCCTATCATCGTGACGACGAACGTGCAGTTCTTCGAGTCTCTTTTCGCGAACCGCACCTCCCGCTGCCGCAAGCTGCACAATATCGTGAACAGTGTTGTCATCTTCGACGAGGCGCAAATGATTCCCACGGAATTTTTGCGTCCGTGCATGGAAGCTGTCAAAGAACTGACGGAAAAATACCGTTGCACTGCGCTTCTTTGCACGGCGACGCAGCCGTCGTTGGGCAAATTTTTTTCTCGGGAGATTCGGGAGATATGCTCCAATGTGACGGGAAATTATGATTTTTTCCGCCGCGTGACGATCTCGCTTTTGAAAGGGAAGCTCTCGCTGGAGGAATTAGCGGAAAAACTGATGCACGAACGGCAGGTGCTTTGCATCGTCAATACGAAGCGGGAAGCGCGAGCGCTCTTTGAAAAGATGAAAGGGGTAGGAATCTGGCATCTTTCCACGAATCTTTACCCGGAGCATCGAAAACGTCAGCTTGAAGCAATACGAAAAGCACTCAAAAACGGCGAGCCTTGCCGCGTCGTGGCGACCAGCCTGATCGAGGCGGGCGTCGATGTAGACTTTCCCTGTGTATATCGCCAGCTTGCCGGATTGGACAGCATTATCCAAGCGGCAGGGCG
>JAFZRW010000093.1 GCA_017619685.1 Schwartzia sp. (in: firmicutes) | reverse complement strand
GTTTGCCAGCTCAAGGAAGTTTTCTACACCGTGCAGAATTACATGGACAGCGTGGAGTTTGATCCGCAGCGGCTCGACGCGCTGCAGACGCGCATGGACGTCATCGACAAACTGGAGCGTAAATACGGCCCGAGCATCGAAGCGGTGCTCGCGTATCGGGAAAAGATCGAGGCGGAGATCGAAGGCTTTGAGAACTTCGACGAGACGGTCGCCGCCCTTGAAAAGAAAAGCGAGGAAACGCGGGCAGAAGCGGAGCGGCGTGCGGCGCTCCTGACGAAGAAAAGGATGAAAGCGGCGGAAAGCCTTTCCACTGCCATTATTGCGGAGCTTGTCGCGCTGGGTATGCCGGACGCAAAACTCACGGTGGCGCTCTCTCCGGCGGAGCTTTCGGCGCGCGGCGCGGACGAGATCGAGCTGCTCTTTTCCGCGAACGCGGGAGAGGCAGAGCGTCCGCTGGCAAAAGTGGCTTCCGGCGGCGAGCTTTCTCGTATCGCGCTGGCAATCAAGAGCGTCGCGGCGGCGGGGGACTCCGTGGCGCAGAGCATGGTCTTTGACGAGATCGACACGGGCATCGGAGGGCGGACGGCGCAGATGGTCGCCGAGCGTATTGCCCGCGTCGCCGCGCTGCGGCAGGTGCTTTGCATCACGCATTTGCCGCAGATCGCCTGCATGGCGGACGTTCACTATTATCTTGAAAAGTCGTCGAAGGACGGCATGACGTCGACGACCGTGAGCCCGCTTCCGGCGAAGGAACGTGCGCGGGAAATCGCGCGTATGGCTTCCGGCGCGGACGCGACGGCGGCGTCGCTGGAAAACGCGAAGGAAATGATCGCGCGGGCCGCCGACAAGAAAAAGGAATTCAGGAAAAAATAGGAGGCGTACAGTGGACGAGGACTTGATAGAAAAAAAGATTTCCGGCGAGAGCGTCTTCGACGGGCGGCTGCTCCATGTGCGGCGCGATACCGTCCTGCTTCCGAACGGCAATCAGACGACGCGCGAGTGGGTCAAGCACCCGGGCGCGTCGGCGGTGCTTCCCGTGTTGGAGAACGGAGACGTCGTTCTCGTGCGTCAGTATCGCTATCCGGTGGGGCGCGTTACGCTGGAGATTCCCGCAGGAAAGCTCGACGTGCCGGGCGAGGACCCGCTGGAATGCGCGAAGCGCGAATTGAAAGAGGAGACGGGTTATGCCGCTGCGCAATATACGAAGATCTTTTCTTTGGCGACAACGGTGGGCTTTTCCGACGAATGGATCCATATCTATCTTGCGGAGGGCCTGACGGCAGGCGAGGATTGCCCGGACGAGGACGAATTTATCCACACCGTCCGTATGCCGCTGGAAAAAGCGCTGGCGCTGGTCGAGGACAATACGATTATCGACGGGAAGACCGTCACCGCGCTTTTGATGTTGGCGCGACACAAAAAGGAGATTTGATATGTTGGGTTTCAGTTTGGTGGAAATGGTCGCGGGACTTCCCGGACTGATCATGGCGCTCGCGCTGCATGAGTACGCGCATGCGCGGGCTGCGGTGGCGATGGGGGATTTCACGCCGAAACTGATGGGGCGGCTGACGCTGAATCCGCTGGCGCATATCGATCCGATCGGTCTTGCGCTTCTTCTTATCGCGCGGTTCGGCTGGGCGAAGCCCGTCGTCATCAATCCAAATAATTTTCGCGACCGGAAGCGCGGAGAAATCCTTGTCGCGCTGGCCGGCCCCGCGATGAATTTTTTGCTGGCCTTTATCGCGCTCGCGGTGATGATTTTTTTGACGCATACGCTGCGTATGGAAATGAGCTACGGCCTTCGGTCGGTGCTTTTCCTCATCGTCATTTACAATATCAATTTCGGCGTGTTCAATCTTATCCCGATTCCGCCTCTCGACGGCTCGCGCATCCTTGCGGCAATCCTGCCCTATGAGATGCGGTACCGCTTCGCGAGTCTGGAGCGTTACAGCATGATTATCTTCATCATCTTCCTCGCGACGCCGATCCTGAGCTATATCCTCGTGCCGATCGCCCAGCTTATCCTGAGCGTTTTCAGCGGTATCTTATTTGCATTCCTGTAACGGGCGCACAAAAAAGCTTCCTTCGTTTTGCGAAGGAAGCTTTTTGTGCGTTTCCGTTACTTTGCGTATTCGCCGCGAATGTCTTCTTTCGGCGGCTCGATTGGATAGTCGCCGCTGAAACAGGCGGCGCAGATCGGCAGACCGCCGACCATTTCCGACAGACGGGAAAGGTTCAGATAGCCGAGAGAATCCGCACCGATGATCTTTCGGATTTCTTCGATGGAGCGGCCATGGGCGATGAGCTGATCGCCGGACGGAATGTCGATGCCGAAATAGCACGGGTGGAGGAAGGGCGGCGCGGAGACGCACATGTGCACTTCCGTTGCGCCCGCTTCACGCAGCATATTGACGATCTGGTTGCTGGTGGTGCCGCGCACGATGGAGTCGTCGATCATCAGGATTCTTTTGTCTGCGACGACTTCTTTCAGCACGTTCAGCTTGACATGTACGCCCCGCTCGCGGCTCGATTGCTTCGGGCTGATGAACGTGCGGCCCACATAGGTGTTTTTCGTAAAGGCGATGCCGTAGGGAATGCCTGATTCCAGCGAGTAGCCGATGGCCGCCATGTTGCCAGACTCAGGTACGCCGACGACGAGATCGGCGTCCACGTGGTGATCTTTTGCGAGGCAGCGCCCCGCGATGATGCGTGCGCTGACGACGCTGACGCCGTCGATGACGGAATCGGGGCGCGCGAAGTAAATGTACTCGAAAATACAGCGCGACGTTTTTGCCGCAGGAGGGCAATGGGTTCGGTTGGAGTGGATCACGCCGTCCTGTCCGATGGTCACGACTTCGCCGGGTTCCACGTCGCGAATGAAAGTCGCGCCGATAGTTTCCAGCGCGCAGGTCTCGGATGTGATGACGTAGGCGTTGTCGCGTTTTCCGATGACGAGAGGTTTGAAGCCCAGAGGATCGCGCACGCCAATCAGTTTTCTCGGGCTGGCGAGAACGAGGGAATAAGCGCCTTTCAGCTTCCTCATCGCTTCGACGACTGCGGCTTCGACGGAATCCGCCTTGACGCGGGCGCGGGCGATATGATAGGCGATCGTCTCCGAGTCGATGGTCGTCTGGAAAATCGCGCCGCCCTCGGAAAGTTCGCGAATCAGCTCCGGCGTGTTGACGAGGTTGCCGTTGTGCGCGAGCATGAGCGTTCCTTTAATATAGCGAATGACGAGGGGCTGGGAATTTTCCGGAAGCGAACCGCCCGCCGTAGAATAGCGCACATGGCCGACGCCGAGATTGCCCTTCAGGTGCGCGAGATTATCTTCCGTAAAGACCTCATGCACGAGGCCCATATCTTTGTGGCACATGACATGCCCTTTTTCGGCGTTCGTGTCCGTGACTGCGATGCCGGCGCTCTCCTGTCCGCGATGCTGAAGCGCGTACAAGCCGTAGTAGATAGACGAGGCTACGTCCTGCCCGTCGAGGTCGTACATGCCGAAAACGCCGCAAGCCTCGCCGATGCGCTCTTCTGCTCCAAAGTCCACGCGAAAACTCCTTCCTGTTATGCCTTTTTCCCGTTTTTCGCTTCGCTGAGAAGATCCATTTTCATCTCATAGTAGGTCGGGGTCATGTCAAGATAGTGCTGGTGCGGATTTTCAAAGCGCTGCTCTTCTTCCCATATCTCTTCCTGCAGCTGTTTTTTCACATACGCCTGAATTTCCGTCAGCGGCTTCGGCGACGCGACGCGCTGGCCGTCTTTGACGACGAGGGTTTGCAGTTCCCTTGCCGTGCAGTTTTCAAAGCTGCGCTGCTTCCAGGGCTGTTCCGGATCGATGTAGCGGTACGGTTTCGAGAGATCGATCGTCTCGTTCCAGCCTGCCAGAAGATCGGCGATGGCCTGCCCATGCTCGTCGTAGATGCGGTAAACGCGTTTACGGCCGGGGTTCGTGATTTTCTCGAAGGTTTCCGAGATCTTGATTTTCGGAATGCAGGCGCGTCGTTTATTGACTTCGACCATCTTGTAGACCGCGCCGAAAACCGGATCGCTCTTTGCGGTGATCAGGCGCTCGCCGACGCCGAAAGCGTCGATGCAGCCGCCTTGGCGAAGAATCGACGAGATCGTGTATTCGTCGAGACTGTTCGAGACGATGATCTTGCAATCCTCGAGCCCCGCCTCGTCCAGCATTTTGCGCACGCGCTTCGACAGATACGCGAGGTCGCCGGAATCGATCCGAACGCCTTTGAGGCGTTTTCCCATCGGGGCAAGGACTTCCTTCGCGACGCGAATGGCGTTTGGCGCGCCGGAGTGCAGTACGTCGAAGGTGTCGATCAGGAGCACCGTCGCGTCCGGATATTTTTCCGCGTATTTCTTGAATGCGGTGTACTCGTCGTCGTAATACATGACCCAGCTGTGCGCCATGGTGCCGCTGACCGGCAGATCGAAAAGCTGTCCGGCGAGAAGCGTCGCCGTGCCGACGGCGCCGCCGATGACCGCCGC
>JAFZRW010000092.1 GCA_017619685.1 Schwartzia sp. (in: firmicutes) | reverse complement strand
GTCCGTGCGACGCTTGCCTCTCGTATTGCAAAAGATGAAAGTTCGGTTGTGCTGGAGGAGCTCAACTGGGATAACGCGTTTCTTGACGACGTCCACAAAGTCTTTATCGTCGCCTGTGGCACTGCTTATCATGCCGGACTTGTCGGCAAATATTACATCGAGAATATGGCGCGAATTCCCGTCGAGTGCGATATTGCCTCGGAGTTCCGCTATCGTTCGCCAATCATCGACGAGCACACGATGACAATCGTTGTCAGTCAGTCCGGCGAAACCATCGACACGTTGGCGGCATTGAAAGAAGCGAAACGTCTCGGTTCCAAGACCTTGGCGGTCACAAACGTCGTCGGGTCGTCTATTGCCCGCGAGGCCGATCAGGTCGTTTATACTTGGGCGGGGCCGGAAATCGCCGTCGCTTCGACGAAAGCGTACACGACGCAGCTCATCGTGATGCTGCTGCTCGGTCTTTATATGGCCGGAATCCGCGACTCGCTTCCGAAAGATCGCATCGCGGAACTGGTGCACGGGCTGAAAGAAATCCCGACGCAGATCAGCCGCACGCTGGAGGACGTCGATCCGATCAAAACCTTCGCGAGACAGTACGGTTTTAATGAAGACGTATTCTTCATCGGGCGCTCGCTCGATTACGATGTGGCGCTGGAAGGCTCGCTGAAATTGAAAGAGATCAGCTATATCCACGCCGAGGCTTATGCGGCAGGCGAACTCAAGCACGGGACGCTGGCGCTGATCGTGGACGGCGTGCCGGTCATCGCAATCGCTACGCAAAAAAGCGTTTATGAAAAGACCTTGTCCAATATCAAGGAAGTCAAGGCTCGAGACGCTGTCGTCATCGGCATCGCTTCCGACACGGACACGGAGCTGGAAAAATACGTCGACCATGTCATCAAAGTGCCGGAGACGGACGAGATGCTGATTCCGCTTCTCGCGGTGGTGCCGCTCCAGCTGCTCGCGTATTATGCTGCGATTACGCGCGGCCACGACGTGGACAAGCCGAGAAACCTCGCGAAGTCGGTAACGGTTGAATGACGATGTTTCGGGAGACGGAAAATATAAATGTTTTTGTTTGACATTGTTTTTTTCGTGTGATAATATATACGCGTTTAATTAAGCAGAGGCCACCGCTTCTCACCTGACGGCGCGTTCAGTCGTACGGGTTCTGATAATTGGGATTTTGAAAAGGGTGGCTCTGTGCCGCTCTTTTTTCTTTTTTGTTGTCAATATATATTGGCGGAGGTGTGTTCTTATTAGCAAAGAGACTTTGAGAATCAATGAGGAAATCCACATCAGGGAAGTGCGTGTGACAAGCGCGACAGGCGAGCAGCTGGGCATCATGCTGACGCGAGACGCCTTGAAACTGGCGGAAGAGCAGCACCTCGACCTTGTGGAGGTGGCGCCGAAGGCAAAGCCGCCGGTGTGCCGCATCATGGATTTTGGCAAATATAGATATGAGCAGCAGAAACGAGAAAAAGAAGCGAAAAAGAAGCAGAAGGTCATCACGATCAAAGAAGTGAAACTTCGCCCCAATATCGAGCAGCATGATTTTGACGTCAAAGTCAAGAATGCTTTGCGTTTCGTGGAAGAAGGGAACAAGGTCAAAGTTACGATCATGTTCCGCGGACGTGAGATGTCCCATCAGGATCTTGGAAGGGACGTTTTGCGGCGCGTTGCGGAGAAGCTGCAGGATCTCGTCTCGATCGAGCGGGACGCCCGGCTTGAGGGGAAAAATATGATCATGATCTTAGCGCCAAAGGCGTCAAAGGCTAAACCAAAAGGAGGAGAAGCATAATGCCGAAAATGAAAACCCGCAGGGCCGCTGCAAAGCGCTTTACTGTCACGGGCACAGGCGAATTCAAACGCAACAAAGCATATAAGCGTCATATTCTGGAGAAGAAATCCCAGAAGCGTAAGCGCAATATGCGGAAAGCTGCCCTGATCACGGCGGCGGATCATGAGCGCGTAAGCCGCATGCTCCCGTATGCCTGATTATTTTTCTTGAGATATAAAAGAGGAGGAACGAAACATGCCAAGAGTGAAAAGCGGCGTGACGGCGCATAAACGCCATAAAAAGATATTGAAATTGGCAAAAGGATATCGCGGCGCTCGCAGCAAGCAGTTCAAGAAAGCCAATGAATTGGTCATGAAGGCTCTTTATTATGCCCGTCGTGACCGTCGTGCGAAAAAAGGCGAGTTCCGTCGCCTTTGGATCGCCCGTATCAACGCGGCGGCGCGTACGAATGGAATCTCTTACAGCCGTTTGGTTTGCGGCTTGACGAAAGCCGGCGTTGAAGTAAACCGCAAGATGCTTGCGGATCTTGCCATCAGCGACGCCAATGCGTTTGCGAAGCTGGTCGAGGTCGCGAAAGAGAATCTGTAATTAAGATATGAAAAAAGCTCCCTACATGAAAGGGAGCTTTTTCTATAGGTGAAATTGAAAGGACGAGCGTATGGAACGGATAGAAAGCAGTTCGAACGCGAAAATCAAATGGGCGGCGGCGCTTCACCAGCGAAAGGAACGAGACAGCCGCGGCGAATTTGTCGCGGAAGGCGTTCGCCTTGCGGAAACGGCGCTTGATTCGGGCTGGCCCGTTTTGTTCTGTCTCGTGACCGAAACGGCGCTCGCCAATAGCCGGGCGCAAAAAATCGCGGCGTCTCTGGAAGAGAAAAAATGTCCCGTTTATATTGTCTCGGAAAGCGCTTATAAAAAAGCTGCGGCGACAGAATCGCCGCAGGGCATTTTGCTTGTCATGAAATCGGTGCGGTTTTCGCTTTCAGATTTTCCTGCGGAAGGGAATCCTTTTTTCGTCGTTCTGGATCGCATTCAGGATCCGGGAAATGCCGGAACGATCCTTCGCACGGCGGACGCGGCCGGTTGTGCCGGAGTCATCGCAACCGAAGGAACCGTGGATATTTTTTCGGACAAGGTCGTGCGTTCTTCCATGGGCTCGATTTTTCATTTGCCGATTGCGGCGAATGTGTCCGGCTCGGAATTGTCGGCGTTTTTCAAGGCGCAAAAAATATCCTGTATGGCGACGGTGCTTGATGAAACCGCCCAGTCCCATTTCGCTGCGGACTATCGGAAAAAAGCCGCCGTCGTGTTCGGGAACGAGGGGAACGGCGTTTCCCCTGAGGTCCTTGCGTTGTCGGAGCATATATTTATTCCGATGGCGGGACGTACGGAATCTCTGAATGTGGCGACGTCGGCGGCCATCATACTCTATGAAGCGTTTCGCCAACGTCATTTCATGGATTCGTCCCAGCATAGATAAAGTCCAAGCACGCCCGTCCTGTTTCTTGCGGTTATGCGATTCGCGGACGGCGCGAGACGATTGCTGATTGCATAGGGATTGTCTTGTCGGAGTACGGCGTCGGACAGCGGCCAATGTACGCCGTCAATGGAAACGCCCTGGCATTCGGGCGTGAGCGGAAGCAGAGAAAGGCTTTTGGGCGTGGACGATATTTCAAGGATGATTTCATCGTCTTCGCGAAGCACGAACAGAAATTCATGATCGTCGGCGAGGCAGCCGTGAAGTCCCGCGCCGACAAAAGAATACAGCAGGCTGAACGCATGGTCGAAGCGTCCGCCGAATCCGCCGGCAAGGATTACGAACGGATTTTGATTTTCGGCGACTGTTTCCAAAGCGAGCTGCGTATCCGTCTTGTCCTTTTCCGGAGGAAAACGTTTGCACGCGACATGAGAATCTTCTATCCATGACAATGTGTCGCGCTTTGCGCTGTCGCCGTCGCCGATAAAAAGCTCGGGGACAAGTCCTGCGGCGCGGCAGGCGTCGGCTCCATGGTCAACGGCGTAGAGCCTGCGGTTCATGGAAGCCGCTTTGAGCCAGGCCGGTGACGGAGTTCTCCCGCCGGCGACGAGCAAATATTCCCCGGAAAAATCATTTTGTGTAAGATGTATATTAATATTAGGAAGGGAAATGACATAAGGATATCGAATCATTATATCCAGCTCCTTTTTACAGGAATAATTGTAGCATATCTATGAAAATTCGTCAGCCGGGGAGGTATATCCGATGAAAAAAGATCCGTACCGATATCGCGAATTGATTTCCGAGCTGAACGATTTGGTTTCGACGGGCGATCTTTTGCCCGACGACAATATTCAAATTTTGAGAACTGCATCGGCATATCAAGGCGGTTACCGTCCTATCATCGAATGGTATTACGATCGGGAGGATATGGCGGATATTGCGGACGAACTGCTGGAAACATTGGAGGATTTGGACGGGAGGGCGACGTTTCGCCATGCGGATCCGGAAGAAATCGCCGATATGCTCCAATATGTGGTGGACAGTCCGGAGCTTGTGACGATGAAAGTGTCGGACGTCTTGCGCGAGCTTTGGGAGCATGGTACGGGAAACAGGAATCACTGATTGAGGAAATCAGAAAAGAAAGTTGATACTTCCCAAAGTTATGCTATAATTGAAAAGACTCATTGATACAACGCTTTGAAAATTATCAAGCGTTGTATTGCTATGTTGTATACTAATCAAATATGAAGGGGATAGCATAATGCAAAATGCAAAACCTGTATATGTCATCGGACACCGCAATCCGGATACGGATTCCATTTGTTCCGCCATCGCTTACGCTGCGTTGAAGCAGACGGGAGGGGAAAAAGCAATCGCGGCGCGCGCCGGACAAGTCAACGCGGAAACGCAGTACGCGCTCGATTATTTCAAAGCGGATGCGCCGATGCTGCTCTCGGATTTGTATCCGCGTGTCAAGGATATCATGCTGGAGTGTCATACCGTCGTCAAGGAAACGGACAGTCTTCGTTATCTTGGAAGCGTCCTGCAGAAAAACAATCTGCGTTCCGTTCCGGTTACGGACGACGATGGGCGCATGGTCGGCATCGTTACCGTGAGCGATTTGGCGCAGCGCTATTTTGAGGAATTGAATATGCAGAACCTTGGGGAAGCCGCAGTTTCCCTGAAGGCGATTGTCGATATCATCGACGGCGAGGTCGTCGTCGAGAGCGATGAAAATACGAAAGTCAAAGGAAAAGTGCACATCGCCGCCGGAAGCAAGACGACCATCAAAAAATGGGTGGCGGAAGGCGACGTT
>JAFZRW010000091.1 GCA_017619685.1 Schwartzia sp. (in: firmicutes) | reverse complement strand
GGGTGTTTTCCGCCAGCAGCTGCTTCGAGTCGGCGGCGCCGACGAAGCCCACCGGAATTCCGATGATAACCGCCGGAAGAACATTCTCTTCCTTCGCGAGGCGAAGCACCTCAAAAAGCGCGGTCGGCGCGTTGCCAATCGCCACGATGGACCCCGCGAGGTCTTTGCCGAAAGCGCGCATGGCCGCCATCGAGCGCGTAATGCCCTCCCGTTTGGCAATCTCGGCAATCTCGAGATCAGCGACGCGGCATTCGATTTTTCCGCCATAACGCCCGAAGGCTTTCTTGTTGATACCCGTCCGCACCATCTCCACGTCGGTGTAGACGTTCGCGCCGCGCTTCAGCGCTTCCTGCGTCGCCTCAATGGCTTTCGGGTGCAGACGAATGACTTTCGCATAGTCGACGTCGCCGGACGCGTGAATCATGCGCGAATAAACCTTCGTCTCGGCCTCGCTGAGATTAAGCCCCGCCAAATGCGGCGCGATGATCTCCATGCTCTTGTTCTCAATGTCCATCGGCTGCTTGATAAAGTCCATCTCATTTACCCCCGATATGTTCTTTTACAAACGCTAACACTTCTTCAAAGGTATACGCGATCACATCGTAATCGAGCTTCGGCCTGTCGATCATCACTACGGGCAAACCCAGCTTTTTCGCCGCTGTCAGCTTCGTATCGGTGCCGCCGATCTCGCCGCTGTTCTTCGTGACGACGACTTCCGCGCCGTATTGCTGATAAAGCGCGATATTCAGCTCCTCGCTGAACGGCCCCTGCAGCGCTACGATCTGTTTCGGCGTGAGGCCGAGCTCCTCGCATTCCGCCAACACTTTTGCCGTCGGCAATATCCGCGCAATCACCGTATGGTCTTTCAGCGCCTCCGAATTCACGAACGCTTTCAGATTGCGGCTGCCCGTCGTCAGGAAAACCGTCTTCCCGAGTCGCGCCGCTTCCTTTGCCGCTTCCTCATAAGTCTCGACGCGATGCACGTTTTCATAATCAACCGGCACGCTCCGGCGCTCGTAGCGGATATACGGAATGCCCGCCGCATGGCACGCCTGCATCGCGTTCTGCGAAACGTTCGCCGCGTAAGGGTGGCTCGCATCCACGAAGAGCCGGATGCCGTGCTCGCGGATATACGCTTCCAGCGCCTCCGCGTCCAGCGGCTTGTCGTTGACGACAAGTCCCGGATAGCGCTCCAGGAGTTTCTCGCCGTAGCTCGACACCACCGACGCCGTGACCGGATAGCCCGCCGAGAGCAGCGCGCCCGCAAGCTCTCGTCCGTCCTGCGTCCCCGCCGCCGTGAAAATCATACTTTATATCCCCGCGGCGTAACCATCCAGCCGTCCTGAATGAAAGTCTTGCTGTTTCCGATAATGACCATCGAGAACATGTCGATGTCTTCCTTCGTGAAGTCCCGCAAGTTCGACAAGATTTTCTGCTCGTCGGCGCGCGAAGCGTTTTTCACAATGCCGACAGGCGTGGACGGAGATTTATACTGCAACAGGATATCGTGAATCTCGTCTATGTTCTTTGCACGGGATTTGCTCTTTGGATTGTAAAGCGCAATGACGAAATCGCCCTGCGCCGCAAGCGCCGCACGCTTCTTGATCAGTTCCCAAGGCGTCAGGCGATCGCTGAGGCTTATGACGGCGAAATCGTGCATCAGCGGCGCGCCGAGCACGGCCGCCGCCGCGTTGACCGCCGAAAGCCCCGCGACGATGTCGACCTCGGGACGTTCCGCCGCGTCGTATTGCAGCACGATTTCCAGTATCAGCCCCGCCATGCCGTAAACGCCGGAGTCGCCGCTGGACACCATGACCGTGTTCTTGCCTTCCGCCGCCGTTTTCACCGCCAGACGGCAACGATCGACTTCCTGCATCATGCCTGTGCCGATGACCTCTTTATCCGCGAGAAGCGACTCGATCAAGCGAATATACGTCGTATAACCCGCGACGACCTCCGCCTCCTGAATCGCCCTCAACGCTTTCGGCGTCATCTGCTCCTGCCCGCCCGGGCCGAGACCGACAACCGTTATTTTTCCCATACCAATGCCACCGTCGCTTTCTCCCATTTTGTTTTCGCAAGCGCAATTCGCCCTTCCTGCACACAGCAAAGCGCCGCCGCCTCGCAGACGTTTCCGGCGCCGATCTGGCGTCGGACGAAGCTCGATTCTTCCAGTCCGTAGGCTTCAATCTTTCTCTGTAAATCTTCGCTTTCAAAAAAACGCGCCTCGACGCCGAGTTCCGACGCCAAAGCCAAAAGCCCCGCTTCGTTTTTCTTGACCGCCGCGCTGGCGATCATCGAAACTGCCGAAATATCCTGCCCGATCTTCGCGCAAGCCTCCGAAAGCGCCTTTCTCAACGCATCTTTCGGAACGCCCCTGCGGCACCCCATGCCCGCAATCAATCGACGCGGCACAAGGCAAAGCAGCCGCTCCGAACGGAGCGAATCGTCCTCCGTGATGAACACGGTCAATTCCTTCGCCGCCGACGCCTCTACGGCAGACATGCGAACGAAAGGAATCTCTCTTTTGGAAAGCGCGGCTTCAAAAAAATCGCGCCGCAAGAGCGCTTCGTCCACCGCGTAAGATATGGTCTTCCCTTCCAAGAGCGCGCCGTTCATCGTCTGAATCCTCGGCTTCGGCACGGGACGAAGGCCAAGCTCCGCCGCCAATGCGTCCGGCGCTGTCAGATCGTTGACGTCCGTCGCCGTCGTAAGCACCGGCGATCCGCCGAGGCAATCCGCGACGCGAAGCGTCAGCGCGTTTCCGCCGCCCACATGGCCCGACAGCAGGCTCACGACATGACGCCCGCCCTCGTCGGCGACCAATACCGCCGGATCTGTCAACTTGCTCTGCAAATGCGGCGCAATCATGCGGACGGCAATCCCCGCCGCCATGAAAAAGATCAGCGCGTCGTACTGCCGAAAAGTCTCCGCCACGGCGTCGGCCAACTGCGAAAACCGCTTCGCCGAAACTTCCGGTTCCCTGCCGTCTTTCAAGAAAATATCGACGACGTCAGGCGAAAGACAGTCCCGCAGGCGTATCGCCGATTCGACGCCGCGGCGCGTCGCGGCAAAAACGGCGCATCTCATTTGGACGCGGCGCGGAACATGTGGCTGAACTCCGGCGCATAGAGCCTCGACAACGAATAATCGGTGTCAAGGCAGCGCCCGACGACGATCATTGCCGTGCGCGTGATATTCTCCGCTTTCACCTTTTCGGCGATGGTCTCCAGCGTCGCGCGGATCACTTTCTGATCCGGCCACGTCGCCTTATGCACGATGGCAATCGGCGTCGTCTTGTCATAGCCGCCGGCAATCAAGTCTTTGACCACGTCCTCGATCATGTGGACGCTCAGGAAGATGCACATCGTCGCCTGATGCGCCGCAAGACTCTTCAGGCTCTCCTCTTTCGGCACCGGCGTCCTGCCCTCGTCCCGCGTAATGATGATCGTCTGGGAAATATCCGGCAGCGTATATTCCTGCTTCAGCGCAGCCGCCGTCGCGAGGAACGAGCTGACGCCCGGCACGACTTCAAACTCAATGTCGCGTTTCCTGAGCTCGTCCATCTGTTCCTGGATCGCGCCGTAAATCGCCGGATCGCCGGTATGCAGGCGCACCACCATTTTCCCCTGTTTCACGGATTCGGTGATTTTCTCGATGACCTCCGAGAGCGTCATCGTGGCGGAATTGTAAATATCCGCGCCTTCTTTGGCGACCTTCAGCACGTCGGGATT
>JAFZRW010000090.1 GCA_017619685.1 Schwartzia sp. (in: firmicutes) | reverse complement strand
GCGGGGTGGCGGATGGCGCTGTACGGTTCGCTGGGGCTTTTTTTCGGCGGATTTTTCGCCGATGGGAACGTTTCGGGAATTTTTCATTGGTACGGTAAGACGGGATTGCTGCTATCCGTCGGCGGCGACGTCGTGCTTTGGGGCGGCGTCGCGCTCATGGTGATTTGGATCGGGCTTCGCGCTGCCATGCGGCTCCGTTACGAAAACAGTGAAGACGGCGCGGCTGCAGCGGTAGGGCGCGCAGGATCACGGCTCGATATCCTTGTGATCGTGATTGCGGGCCTCGCGCTATCGGAAATCGTGCCGAATTTTCTCGGCGGTCTCGACGCAATGCGGCTTGACTTGATTGCTGCGCCCGTAATGGAAAAGGTAGAGTTTCGCATGATGCATATCTACGAAGATAAGAGTCGTCGCTGGGCATCGGAGCGACGCGACGCAGTCTTTTTGCGGGAAAACGGCGAAGAATTGTCAATCCCTATGCCCGTCACAAAATCTTTCGACGAGCAGGAGCCGCTCCGTACAATCACGTCGGCAAAACTAGGAACGCGCATGGAAATCGTTTACTATCCGCACAGCAAGATCGTAGTTTCCGCTCAGACATTGTGACATAAACGAAAAACAGCCTTTTCGACGTTCGATATGTCGAAAAGGCTGTTTTTGTTGCTCTTATCAGCCGAAGGTCGGGACGCCTTCCGAGCCGATTTGTACGGTGTGGGTCTTGGATTGGCCGTTTGCCGAGATGTTGATTTCGTCGATGTTGAATTCATAGGGGTCGGTCATGATCCATTGGCCGATCCAATGCTCGCCCGTGTTCGTCAGGTCAATGGTGCGCTGGAAGGAATAGGGGAACGTGCCCCTGAAAACGGGCGTCCCGCCGTCCAGGGCGAAGACTTCCATTTGACGGCCGGTTCCCATCTGCGGGCTGGCGTAGCCGTAATCGACATAGAGGTAATTGTTGCCAGCGCCCGTATGCACGAAAACGGAATGGATGTCGCCTCCGCCGAAGAAGTGTTCCTCGTATTTCTTGCTGCCGAGGGAGATGGTCAGCTTGTCGCTGTCCGGATAGACCCCAAGGGCGGTGCGCATGCCCGAACCGTCATCCTGCAAGACGACGTCCGTCAGTTCGTACGACGGAATCTCCTCGCAATAGGAAGCGGGGCCAAGCTTGTATTTCGGCTCGAAAAGATCCCGATGCTCGTCAAAGGAGATCGTCACGGTGATCATGCCCGCGGCATAGGCCGCGATGTCGTAAGGATTGAAATAGAACGTCGCGCCGCGAGGTCCGAGCGACCAGGAAATCTTGTCGTGAATCACGCCGTCCGCGACGACGGACTCCATGTTGTCGTTGAACGTTCCCGGCTTGTTCTCCACTCGCAGATGCGCAATGATAGCGTCGACGAGCATTTCCGGATCGGGGAAGACCTGATGGAGCGAAAGCCGCTCGCCCGTGGACGTGTCGAAGTTTACGCCCTTGAAGGTCTGCTGGCCGTGAGCGCCGCCCAGATACGTCCAGTTCTTCTCGACGAAGGACAGCACGAGGGTATCGGCGCGTTTCACGAGCAGGTCGGTCTCCCAGGAATAGCCCATGAAGGAATCGCCATAGCCGCTTTCCTTGCGTTCCTGATAATCCCGCAGCGCATCCTCGCGCAATTCGCCCTGCACGCGATATGCCTCCTGGCACATACTGTTGGTGTATGCCTCAAGAGCCGCCGCAAGGCGCGGGAAACTTTTCGATTTGAGCATCGAGCGGCCGTCTCCGTCAGCCAGATAGAGTTCCGGCCAGGTCTGGCGGAGCATGACTTTTCCGTCGCCCATCGCTTCGTATTGCTGGACTTTTTTGTAAAGTCCCATCTCGCGAAGGCTGACGTCCACCGCCATCGTCCCTAGCGGCGCGCCCTCGGTCGGCTCGAAGTCCTCAGCGACTTCCGCCGGTTCCTCGCCCGCCTGCGCGATCCCCATCGGCACAAGCAGCGAAGAACAGGCGAAAGCCAACGCCAACCCGAACGCTTTCTTATTTTTCATAAACTTTCCCTCCTTACATAATAAGAGAGCGAAGATAATTTGATGCTTGTTATCTTCACTCTCCACTCTACATAATACTTATCAGAATGACCCGCCGCCGCCGCCGTGGCTCTCGTCCCTTGCGCTGCTGCCGCCCGAGCTCTTCGACTTCTTCGTCCTGGTCACGTTCATGAACAGGAAGCGGTCGTCGCTGTCCGTCAGGTCGAAGCTGTCGTCGACGAGGTACTCGCTGGCCCGCGCTGCCGGCGTCACGTTGCTCATGCTGCTGATCAGCGTCTCACGCACGCCGTAGCCGCCGAGGAGACCGATAATCAGAGCAGCGATGGCCGCAAGGGGATGGAAGCCCGCCGACGGGTCGAAGGGCTCGCCCTCTTTCGCGTAGTAGTCGAGCTCCGTTTCGATCGCCGCCGTGTATTTCAGGAACGCTTCGCCGAATTTATTGTCCTTGAGCTTCGGCAACATTTCGCTTTCAATGTATTTGATACCTTTCTCGTCGGTAATCTTCGCGCGCATGGGATTGTCCGTCGAGATGTACCATTTCCGATTGTCCATCGAGAGCAAGAGCACGATGCCGCCGTTCGGCGCGCCTTTGTACCCCTGGTCGAGGAGCGCGTTCGCGACCTGGCCGATGGGGCGGCCCTGCAATGTCTTTTGCGTCACGACGCCGATGCGGACGTTGTGTTTTTTCTCGATGCGCTGAATTTCCGCCGTCAGCTTTTGGATATCCGACTGTGAAAGCAGCTTCGCGTTGTCGTAGACCGCGCCCGCCGCCTCCGCACGAATGCTGAAGGCCGCCAGCGCGACGAACAGCGCGAGGAAGATTGTCAAAACTGATGAAATTCTTTTCATTTCGCCGCCCCCCTCAAATGAACAACTTCGCGATGAAATAAGTGACGAACATCACGGCAGCGGCCGCTCCCGCGAAATACATCATCGCTTTCGACTTGTCATAGGGAAGGCTCCCCACGAATTTTCCGGTCTGACCGTTCATCATGAAGGTGTACGGCTGGCCGTTGTAACGTGTCGTCAGGATCCAGACCGGCACCATCGCGTAGGAGACGTTGCCGCCCGACTTGATGACGGCAGAGGACTCCACCGAGCAGTTGTCATAGCCCTCCACGGTGTCCTGCAGCACTTCGATGGCGCTGGCCTCGACGCGCTTGTCGGCGCGCGGCACGGACATTTCCGCGTCCTCGTCGTACTTGTCGGCGAGATAACCGGTAAAATACGCGGCGCTGAACGGTACCATCTCGCTGTAGTCAAACGGCTCGATGCTTTCCATATAGTCGTTGTCCATCTTCGAGCTGCCGTCCACCGGAATCTTCTCGAAGTCCATGACGCCGCTGCGGGTGCAGCTGTAGACGCTGGTCTCGGTGATCGTCTCGTCGGAGGTGTCGATCACGTTGATGCTCTCGGCGCGGAACTCCGCGTGGGCGTCGACGCTGGAGTCGAACAGCCAGAACGGGACGTACATCGGCTGGATGTCCTCGACGCGGTTGTTCGCGGTGAACGCGTTCGGCAAGAGCCGCTTGCCCTTGTAAAATTCTTTCAGGGCCGCCACCGCGTCTGCTTTCGTCTTCTTGAACGGGATCACGAAGTCGGGCTTCAGCATGCCCGAGAACCGGTTCGGCAGCATCGTCGGGTTGCCGCAGTAGCAGCACTCCGTCGCCATCGTGTTCTCATCGGCGACGATTTCCGCGCCGCAGGACGAGCAGGTGAAGGTCCGCATCGCGGCCATCTCGTCTTCGCTCCATTCGCCGCCGGCAGCCTCGGTATCCCATTTCGCTTCCTGTGCGGCCTGCGCTTTTGCCGCCATTTCCTGTTTCTTCTGGAAAAGCTCCTCGACGGCGCTGATCTCAAGCTCCGTGCCGCAGTATTCGCATGTCACTTTGTCGTTTCCGGGCTGGAACGAAAGCGGCGCGTCGCAATGCGGACACTTATAACTTACAGAAGTATCAGCCATAAATTTGCCTCCTCGTTTTTTATTTCAAAATCGGGACGTTGCCCGACTCATAACGAAAATATTCTTGCCGCGCGTTTTTGGAGTTTTACATCCGGGAAAAATCCCCGCAAAAACGTATGCACCTTTTTCATGGCGTCGACTGCCTCTGTCGGCAGTTCCTGGTAGTCGTGGAATACCGCCTCGCTCTTGTCCGAATAACGGAACTCAACAGTGACGGTGTCCGCGTCCCGGACATCGTCCTTGCTTTTCGGAGCCTTCGCCCATCGGGTAAGGTCGTCGCGGCTGAACATCGCCGCAAGCTCGTCGAGCTTTTCTTTCGGCACGGTCACAGTACGCTGGGTTTTCGGCGCGTTCCATTCGTCCTGCGCGTCCAGCGTCGCCTGCACCGTTCCGTCCGGCTGCAATGCAAGCTTCATGATGAGATGACCGCCGCGCATGCCGCCGCTTGATTCATAGGAGCAGCGCACAAGCGTCGCCTCTTCCTCACAGCAAAACAGTGTTCGCGCGCTCGCGCCCAAGAGAACGACGGCCAAAAGACCAATCACCCATGCTTTCATTCCGCATCCCCCGATTCTGTGTCACGGAAATTCAACACCAATGCTATTTTCTCTGTTTCGGCAAGATTTCCTGCCGAAAAGTTTCAATTTTACGCGGAAAACGACAAAAGCCCCAAAAGACATTCCCTACTTATCCTAAAGGCAGTTGCCGAAGCAGGAATGATCTCGTCTTTTCCGACCAGACCAGCTCCGCATTCCAGTCCGTCAGGAGTTTCATCTCATAGCCGAACTGCGCACCTTCCGGCATGTACTCGATGGCGCTTTCCAGAATGTACTGCCCGTTCTCGATTTTCGAGGACAGGAGGTGCCATTCCATCGGCTTGTAACCGACGGCGATCAGGTCTTCCACCATCAGCTCGAAATTCCATTTGCCGTTCTCCTCGGAAATCAGCCAATAGCCGCAGTTCTGGTCATGGGCGCCTACCGTGGCGAAAATTTCCCAGAAGCGCTTGGATTCCCCCGGAACGCAAAGCTCCCGCACATAAAAGCCGACGCCGCCCTTTGCGTCTTCAATGTTCTTCATGCCCATCTTCCGGTTGCCGTCGTTGTCCAACAGAAAGATCGTGCCGTCTTTCATGTTTACCGCCTTCACGGCCTCCGTCAGCTGGACCTCATTCTTGTCCATGTAGAGGAACGTTTTCTCGCTGACCGGCTCCACCGACGAATCCGCCGACGCGGAAGGCATTCCCGTCGCCAGCAAAAGCCCCGTCATAAGTGCTGCCGCCATCATCTTGATTTTCATGATTCATTTCCTCCTTATGATTAAGTGAGAACTTTCAATAACTCCACATCGCGCCTTCCTTGAACCTCATGCAATTCCCTCCCATATATCCTGCTTGCACTTACGTCCCAATGCGCGGAAAAAGTCGATGAACCATTCCTCGCGGTAATACCTGGGGTCGGGCTTCACATCGCCGCCCTGTCCGTCGGCGCGAATCATCTCGCCGCTCTCATAGCGCACTTCGAGGCTCATGTCGTCGCCCAGCGCCGAGTTCCAAACGGAATGGCCGTCGATCTGCGACACGTCATGTTCCTTCAGCAGTTTGTCCAGCTGTTTCAGCGCCTCGCCCTTTACGGGAAAATCCGCTTTGCGGCTCGGCCCGCCGTCTCTCCAATATTCCAGGTGGCAATCCGCGCCCTTCCCGGTCTTTTCGAGCCGCAGGTCGTACCAGCCCGACGGGTAGCGCTTGCGAAGTTCGTCCTTGTCGTAGTCGCCGTGGAACTCGAAGCGCAGCCGGAACGAGGAGATTGCGGTCGAGGAAATCACCACGGGCCGCGTATGGCGCACAGAATTGTCCCGCGTGCCGCCGTCTTCTTCCACGTCCTCGTCCGCCGCGAAACAAACGGATGTCCCGACAATCGCCCCGAACAGGACGGCGGCCAAAACGCCGATTGTCAATGCTTTCATTCCGCATCCTCCTTAAGGAAACACCGAACAAGTCCCTTTTGCTCTTGCCGGTTCTTTTTCCGTCATGCTGCGTCAGATGTCGCTCGACGTAGCGATGCTACGACTTCGCGCCATCTTCCTTGCTTGACGAAAAAATCCCTCGGCAAGGCCATAAATTGACTTATTCGTCGTTTCCTTTGATTTCCACTTCCGGCGCGTCCTTCAAGAGCTCCCAGAGGAACGTGTTCACCTTCGTCATCGCGGCGAAAGCTTCCCGCGGCATAGCGTAACTGTCGTGGAGCATTACTTCGCTGCCGTCCGAGAAGTGAAAGCCGACGCTGACACGATCCGCGTCGAGGGCCTCTATCTCGCTCCGCGGCGCCTTCGACCATTGAACCAAGTCGTCCCGGTTGAACATCGCCGCCAGTTCGTAGAGTTTTTCCTGCGGAGCTTCCGTTTCACGGTGGACTTTCGGCGCGCCGTTCTCGAGCTGCGAATCGAGCATCGCCATGACCGTCCCGTCTTGCTGTTTCTTGATCCGCATATACAAATGACCGCCGGACATGCCGCCGCCCGAATAATAGGAACATATCACAAGCGACGGTTCCTCCGCAAAACAAATAGACGTCCCGACTCCCGTCCCGAACAGGACGGCTGCCAGAACGCCGATCATCCATGCCTTCATTTCGTACCCCCCGCTTTCGCGTATAGCAAAATTCCCATTAAAATACCTAATGCCTATTTTCTTTTTTTTTCGCTTGGGATAATATTAATATTGCGAATTTACTTTACAATATATCAGGGGGGAGTGTCCAGTGAAAAATTTACTAAAAAAATGGGAAAAATGTTGCCGTGCAGTCTGCTGTCTTGCGGCGGCGGCGACTTTCGCTTTCGCCATGCCTGCCGCCGAGGCAAAGGAAATGGTGCTGCTCGACACGGACATGGTCGAGATGTTCGACGACGGCGTCGCGATGATCATGCTGGAGAAGTCGCCGGAAATCGAGCTGCTCGGCGTCACGGTCGTTTCCGGAAATACATGGGCCGAGGACGGCGCGGCGTTCACGATTCGACAGCTCGAGGCTTTGGGCGTCAAGGACGTGCCCGTAGCAATCGGCGAGCCGAAGCAGGAAACGCTCGAGCGCTTTGCGAACATCGACGAGGAAACGCATAAATTCGGACGCGGCCACGATTCCCACATGGGCGCGGCGGGCTACGCGCGCCCGGAGAGTTGGGAAGCGTCGTATCAGCAAAATTACGAAGGAGTCACGCCGACCCTCGAACCGATCGACGAGGCGGCGGAGGACTTCATCATTCAGACCATCAAGGAGCATCCGGGCGAAGTGACCATCATGGCCATCGGCCCCTGCACGAACATCGCGCGGGCCATCGAGAAAGCGCCGGAGATTGTGCCGATGGCGAAGCGCATCGCTTATATGAGCGGCTCCTTCTTCCAGCAGGGCAATGTGACCCCGGCGGCGGAATTCAACGTCTGGATCGATCCGGAATCGGCGAAAACGGTCATGCGCGCGCCGTGGAAAGAGCAGATCATCGTGCCTCTGGACGCCTGCGAGAAAATGCGGCTGATGGACGAAGATTTCCGTTCGTTCCGCCAAATGATCAAGAATCCCGTGTTCAAGATGATGATGGCGCGCCACTATCTGGTGGAGTATCTCAAAAGCGGCAAGCCGACCTTCATTTGGGACGTGCTGACTGCGGCCCTGTTGATCGACCCGTCGGTGATCACCGAGGAAGTCACGATGCCGATCGACGTCAACGACGTCTGGTCGCCGTCTTACGGCCAGACTCTCGCCTATATCACCGCACAGCCGGACGGCACGCAGAAGGCGCGCATCGTCAAGACCGTGGATCAGCACAAGATCCTTGCGATGCTGACGAAAGTGTTCGGAGAGTTGTGATTAGGAGGTCGGCATGAAAATATTTGTAAAGAAATTTCTGCTTGCGGGGCTTGCCGCGCTGTGCGTCGGCGTCGTGTCGCCGTTATTCACAACGCCTGTCGAGGCCGCGATGAAGCTGGAGTCTTCGGAGTATTGGGTGCGCGTCGAGTTCGATGCGCTGCCGCAGACGGCGGCGGAGGTTGCGCCCTGCCAGACGCCGGAGGAGACCGCAGCTCTGGCCGTCGCGGCGCTTGTCCGCTTCACCGAGGATCAGGAGGCGGGCATCGCCATGCTGAACGTATTGCGCGGGCCGCGTCCGTTGTCGCCGCATGATATCCAGCTTTTGAAAGATCAGCTGCTCGGCGACCGCGACTATGTGGCGCGTTCCCATTTCAACGGCGCGACGCCGGAGAACGACTACACGCCGCTCGTGCCGTACAGCGTTACCGTTTCGGACAATCCGAACAGTTACATGGTCGAGGGCTACGCGACGCTCTATATCCGGAGCGGCGGCGCGGACAGCCCGCGCCCGATTACGCTGCGCAAGAAGCCGTCGACAGGCGAATGGTTCCTTTGGGAGAATCCCGGCCTCTTGACGGGAATCCGCGTTCCTGCCTCGAAAGATCCCTGGCGGTAGGAGGAATAAGAGAAAATAAAAACCTTCTGTACAAAATCCCCCGTGTGCGGTAAAGTTTAGGAAACACTGAACAAGTCCCTTTCGCCCTTGCCGGATCTTTTTCCGTCATGCTGTGTCAAAGCGCTCTCGACGTAGCGCTGCGGCTACGACTTCGAGCGCTTTTCCTTGCATGGCGAAAAAATCTCTCGGCAAGGCCATAAATTGACTTATTCATTGTTTCCTAAGAAACGCGCATGGGGGATCCGTTTATTGGGAATCGTCGCGCGGAGATTTTCCGCAGGGAGGAACAATATGTCTTTGCTTCAGGATACGATCGCAAAAATACAGCCGCCGGACGAAGCGGCGGGGGGCGCCGTTCGCGCGAGGCTGGAGGAACTGCTCGGCGAGGGGAAGCCGCTCGGCGCTCTCGGCGAGCTTTTGGAAAAATACGTCGCAATCACCGGAGACGAGTCGCCGTCCGCGCCGAAGAAATGCACGATCGTCTGCTGCGCCGATCATGGCGTCGCGGAAATGAACGTCAGCGCCTATCCGCCGTCCACGACGGTGCAGATGACCGCGAATTATCTGATTTCCCGAGGCGCGACGGCCAACGCGCTCTCCAATTTTTCCGGCGCGGAGCTGCTCGTCGCCGATCTCGGCATCGCGTCGGATACGGAATGGATTCCCGGCCTGATTCAGCGCAAGATCGCGCCCGGTACGAAAAACTGCGCGAAGGGTCCTGCGATGACGCGGGAGGAAGCGATCCGCGCGCTTGAAATCGGGATCGAACTGGCGGAAACGTGTACGGCAAACGGCTGCTGCTGTTTCCTGCCCGGCGAGATGGGCATCGCGAATACGACTTCGTCGGCCTGCGTCGTCGCGGCGGCCTGCGGGCTCACGCCGGAGCAGGCCACAGGACGCGGCACGAATATTTCCGACGAACGGCTGAAAGTGAAGATCGAAGTCGTGCGGCAGGCATTGGAAACGAACAGGCCCGACGCCGCGGACGGAATCGACCTGCTTTCCAAAGTCGGCGGTTTTGAAATCGGCTGCATCGCGGGCATTATCCTCGGCGCGGCGGCGCATCGCGGTTTCGTCGTGCTCGACGGCTTCAACACCGGTGCGGCGGCTTTGATCGCGCAGGCGCTCTGTCCGCTCGTGCCGCATTATCTGATGGGTTCTCATCTTGCCGCCGAGCCCGCGCACAAAGTCATACTCAAAAAGCTCGGACTCCGTCCTTATATGGACATGAAATTTCGTCTCGGCGAGGCGACGGGCTCGTCCATCGCGGTGAATCTTCTGGACGCGGCGGCGCTCGCATTCGGCTATTTGCACCTCGACGCGAAGGACGATTATTTCGACCATCAGACCATGCCTGCAAAAGCCGTGCCGCTGACGGACAAGACCTTCGATTTTTACCTCGATACGTTTCCAAAGCCGTCGCGGGCGGCGATGGAGGCCTGCCGCCTGCGCATCGACAATCTCGCGAAGCCGATTTACTGTCTCGGCTATCTGGAAGAGATCGCGGTGGAATTGGCGGGCATATTGGACGAGGAGCGCCCGGACGCCGACCTTTCGCGGACGTTGCTCGTATTCACGGGCGGCGAGATGTCGGACGTGCAGCATCAGATCACGGCGGCTTTCGCGACTCACGCGGAAGCGGAAGTCAAGGTCGCGCGGCTTCGTTCCGATCGCCCGTTGACGGACGCCTTTGATTTCGGACGCGAGACGGCGGAAGACATCACGTTTTCCTCGTCGCTTCTGGCGCTGGCGCTGACGGAGTCGGACAAGGCAGACGCGTTCGGCACGAAAGCGAAAATCCTGCGCGAGGCGCTTTTGAATGAGGACGGTTCCTTACGCTTTGCGCCCCACGATTTCCTTTCCCACGTCCCGAAGCCTTTGCAGGCGGACGCGGCGGCTCTCCTGGGCGCGATGATCGCCGGCGCGCACAACCACGCGCTGATCGTTCTCGACGACGAAGCGACGGAAATCGTCGCGCGCTATGCGGAAGCGCTCTGTCCGGCGCTGGCGCCATACGTTTTGCATGTGCAGCCGTCGCTGCTTTGGCTCGATATGAAAGTGCCCGGCGGCGCGATTGCCTGCCTCGGGCTGAAACTCGTGGATGCCGCGCTTCACATGCTGAACGACATGAAGACTTTTGCCGAAGCGAAAGTTCCGGTGGCAAACGACGGCCCCGGCGCGGGACGGCAGGCGGAATGAAAAAAATTGCGTGCGGCAGGGCTTTATAATATAATATAAGAATAAGCTATTTGACTCGAGGTGCACTATGGATATCGACTTTCACTACGGCACGGTCTATGTGCTCGCCCGCTGGGCGAAATTTGGCAGCGCGAACGCGAACCTGATCGCTCACGCGTCGCAGCTCGTCGACGACAATTTCGACTCGACGCCTTTTTCCGACGAGGAGGAAAAGAAGAATATCGCCGAGGGCGTTCACGTCCGCTATTCCTGCCAGAATATCTGGGGCAACGTCAGCGGCAAGGGCAACCGCGAAATCTGGATCCCGTTCCATTTCCTGCCGGGACTGGAAGGCGACACGCAGGAAGAGCAGCTGATCTGCAAGAAGAACAGCGAGCTTTCCCATAAACTCGGCAAGCGGCTCGAAGAAACGACGCTGGACAATACGAACTTCGCGTTCCGGCTCGGCGTCGGTCTGCACGTTTTCGCCGACACTTGGGCGCATCAGGAATTCGCGGGCATCAACAACATCGTGAACAAAGTGCAGGACTTGATCTTCGTGACCTCCGGCTCCGTCGTCGAAAAAGTGCTGGACGACATTCTCGGCGCGTCGGCCTTTGTCAGCAAGGTCCTCGACGAGGTCATGCCCCTTGGGCACGCCGCCGCCGTCCATTGCCCCGATATGCCCTATCTTTGGTGGAAGAGCGGCGAGCGCTTCACCGACGGGCGCAAGAACTGGGACGAGTTCATGGAAGCCGCCGAGGAGATTTTCCGTATCCTGCAAAAAGTCAGCGGCGAGGAAGTCACCGGACTTTCCGAGGAGCAGCGAAAGAAGATCATGAAGAGCTTCAAGGGAATCCAGTCCGACAACATCGACGAGCGGTATCAGGAATGGCTGCGGCGAATCCATGAGAACTATTTCGACTTCGAGGACTTCGACGAGAACGACGAGACGGCGTCGTACAGCATACCGTATATTTTCGAGGACATCGACTTCCGCCGTCAGTTCTACGACGAGATCAACGACCATTTCGACTGGGTGCGGGACGAGCTCGAGGAGCACGACATTTTCGTACTGAAGAGCACGCCGATTTATTGAAATTCCGTCTGGAAGGGAAAAACGGCCGTTGCCAGAAATCGTTGTTATATCAACTTTCATGGCGTGTCCTTTCTCTCGTGCGAAAAAAACGTAGTAAAAATTTTTGACTAAAAAATTTTTTTCGCGGTCTTCAACATAAGGCGGGAACCTTTATGACAAAAGGTTTTTCGCGATGCCTCGCCGAGAAATCAAGAAACCGAATTGCGTCGATTTTCAAGGGAAAGACTTGTTCGCAAAAAGCGCCCCCGCGCTTCCGTTGTTGGAAGTTCGGGGGCGTTTTTATGTTCGCTTTTTGTTCTTTTTTGTGGTATAATGCTCATAACGTCGCGGCCTTCATCACGGTC
>JAFZRW010000089.1 GCA_017619685.1 Schwartzia sp. (in: firmicutes) | reverse complement strand
CGTCGCCCACCATAAAAAGATTGCGCCCGTTTGTGATGCGCTGCAAAATCGCTTCCTGTACGCCGTTCGTATCTTGATATTCGTCCACCATGATTTCTTTGTATCGGCCTTTGAGCGCTTCGACCACATTGTCCTGCGCCAAGATCGCGAACGCGTAATGCTCCAGATCGCCGAAATCCAGCAGCGCTTTTTTTCGTTTCGCTTCGGAAAAAGCCTTCGCAAAATCCTGCGCGAGGCGGCAGATCGTCGCCGCCTCCGCTCCCGTCGCGCGCAGATCGTCCAGAAGCTCTTCAGCGTCCTCGGTGAAATATGTCTTAACAATCTCCGCAAGCGGATTTTTTATTTCCTTGTCTCGCCCGTCCTTATAATATTTTTTCATTTTCTCGTCGATTTTCGCGCCCTGTTGGCTAAGATCAGGATACGTCAGCGGCACTGAAAACGCTTCACGCATTTCCTCCCAATTCCCGCTTTCCGACGCGCCGGAAAGACGCGCGACAAGCGCCCTGTCCGACACGAAAGCGTCGACATAGGCTGGCAAAGCATCGCGTTCCGCCATTTCGGCATAGTACGCCGCAGCGTCGGCGCACGCGGCAAGCGTTCGGCGAATTCGCCGCATCATTTCAGGATACCAGACCGTGTCTTCTATCGTCTTCCCGTCCGGCAAGGAAAAAAGCGCCGCCGTCTTGGAAAGCCATGCCGTCGGATTCGCCTGGCTCTCCGCGAAATCGTACAAGTCCAGCACCATTTTATAGATTTTTTCATCGTTTCGGTCGGAGCCGTAGAAGCGGGCAAAACGCAAAAAGTCTTCGTCCTGCGTCTCATATTGCGCCTCGAACAGTTCCTCGATCACGCGCTGACGAATCAACGCGCTCTCCTGATTGCTGACGATCCGAAATTTCGGATCGACGTCGATTGCCGTGAAATTTTCCCGAACGAGACGCTGGCAAAAAGAATGCATCGTCGATATGGACGCACCGGGCAAAAGCACAAGCTGCCGCGCCAGTTCCGGATGCTCCGCAACTTCCGCCATAAGTTTTTTCTCGATGCGTTCCCGCATTTCCGCCGCCGCCGCGTTCGTAAACGTCACGACCATGAGCTCGTCCACGCGGTACTTGCCCGCGACGATATTGCGGACGATTCTTTCAACAAGCGTATACGTCTTGCCTGAGCCCGCCGCCGCCGAGACAAGCAGATTGCGGCCGCTCGCCTCCATGGCCCGCCGCTGCCCTGCCGAAGGAGTATCTTTGCCCGTTCCCATCAGTGCATTTCCTCCTTCTCTTCCTTTTCCATTTCTTGCAGAAAATCAACCGAATCGTCAAGCTTTCGATGTCTATATCCAACCTGGGGATCAAATCCGCAAACGTCTCCAAACGGACAATGCTTGCAGGCTGTCTTCGTTTTCGTTCGGTATGGGGATGCGGAGATTTCGCCTTTCAGCGCGCTTTGCCCAGCCATTTGCAGCATTTTCACCGTATGCGCCGAAAGCAGAGCAAATTCTTTTTCCGTCTTGACTTTTTCTTTATCCTTCCCATGGATACCGTTCTTCGTCAACCGCACACGGATATGCGATTCGCTGGAATCGACGCTTCTCACTACCGACGGATCGTTCAGCAGCCAACCCGTCATACGGAGCCTTGACATCAATTCTTTTGCCGCCGCTGCGCCGTCCTTTTTATGTTCGAGATGCACCGGAGGATTATTCAATGCGCAGTAAAGGACGCCCGCCGGAAACGCCTTCTCTTTTCCTCCCCGCCGGAAGAAGCGCGCCGCCGCCTCCATATACGTCAAAAGCTGAAGCCGCAAGCCGTAATAAACATCGCAAACAGACAGGTCCGCTTCCCCTGTCTTGTAATCCAATATGAGGAACAACTTCTGGCGTCTCCCCTCTGCGTCCTGCGCTTCCATACAATCGATACGATCGATCTGCCCTGTCACGTCGAGGGAGACGCTATCGGCGAGCGCGCAGGACAATACAGGACCCGCCGCTTTCCCCTCGCCGAAAGAAAGTTCAAAAAACCGCGGAACGAACTCGCTCGCGCCGTTCCAAGCCGAAAGGCGCGCGATAGCGCTGTCGGCGGTCTCCGTGATGCGCACGGTCAGCGCCCGATATTGCGCCGTGCTTGTCAAAATCGCGTTTTGCAGCTCCGCCGCTTCGCCTGCAACCGTCTCCCGCACGAAAACGGCGCGTTCTTCCGGTGAAACGTCCGACCACGCACGCCCTTCGCGCCGCATTTTCTCACCAAACCGCCGCATAACGTCATGCAGCAAATTACCAAGTTCCAGCGGACGAAATCTCCGCTCCGCACGTTCCTCTAAATAAAGCCCGTACTGCGCGAAATACCGGAACGGACACGCATGATATCTTTCAAACTGCGTCACGCTGCCTGCAAACCGCTGTCCGCGTGTAAATATCTGCCGCGCGAGCGCAGAAGGCAACGATTCGTTTTTGCCCCGAGACAATGCGCCTTTGACCATTCGCTCCAATCGTTCTCCGGTATGGGAAAGCGCCCAATTATACACTTCCGCCCACGCCGTTTCGTCTTTTTTTCCTTGATGTGCGACATATTCGCGAAGTGCGGGCGCAAGGCGGGAAACAGCGCGCACACCCGCCGTGAACAAAAGCTCGTCGTTTCTTTCCATACCTTCAAGCGGCACGGATTTTAATGGAATCGGCAGGAGTTTCAATAAACGCGCGACAACGGACGAAACTCCAAGCCCTTGCCCTTCGCTGTCTGCAAGCGCGTACGAAACCCAAAGGCGCTCTCTCGCCTCGGTAAAGCCGTGATACAGGAGATAATTTTCCCCGCAGCTCTCTTCCTCCATCGTCCGCACGAATTCCAGCCGAACTTTTTCGCCCTCCGCCGCGAGCAACGTCCGATCCGCATCGGAGAGCAGTCCTCCCACCGAAGGACAGCGCGGCATTACGCCCTCGTTCGCCCCGAAAATATAGAGAGCGCGAATATTATTCAAGCTGTTTTGGTCAAAGGACGCGATTGTCACCGAATCGATTCCCTGCGGTATCAAAGATATTTCCAGCGCGTCCAATCCGTCCGTCAAAAGCGCCGCGTAATCCGAAAGAGAAACCTCGTCCTCTCCGGCGACTGTCGCCATCTGTTGGAAGAGATCCATGACCTCGCCCCAGATCATGCGATGTTCTTTTGCTTCCTCCCTGAGACCAGCTTTTTCCGCGTCTTCCGCCCAACGCGCTAACGTTTCCGGCACACAGAGCCGCAATAAGAACTCATACATCGCACGAGTCTTCCCTGCAACGTCCGTCGCCCGCATCGCCTCCGAAAGTTCGACAAAAGGAGCCGCAACATGATTCCGAATCCGATTCAGCGTCTCCAGTCGCTCTTGTCCACGCGCCTCACTCTTCGCCCCGTCCATTCCGAAGTCCGCCGAACGCATATGTAAATATTGCCACTCTCGCCTCCAGGCACGCCTGCCCCGAATGCCGAACTCCAGCGCATAATTTTCAAGAACGTCCGCTTCGTCCTGGGTCAACGGGAAAAGATCAGTTTTGACGCATCGAAACACGTCGTCGTAATCCCAGCCGCCCGTCAAAGTCTCCAGCGCCGAACGAATGAGTTCCGCCAATGGATGATGAACGCCCGCGCGCTTCCTGTCGCTGAAAAACGGCACGCCGTATTCTTTCAGAGTAAATTCCAAAAGCTCGCCGTAATTTTCTGCGTCACGGAGCAAAACGCCGATATCACGCCAGCGGAATCCTTCCTCACGACAAAGACGAACCATGTCCGCCGCCGCCATTTCCATTTCCAAACGCCGCGTCGCCGCCTCGACGACACGCACGCCGCACGTTTTTTCCGAGCAGCGTTCCGCGCGGATTGGAAAATGGAACAGCCCGCGCTCGATGGCAGCAATTCCCTGCGCGTCCGCCGCAAATCGACGCGGTTCTCCCAGAACGCGCGTCGTATAAGAAACACCCTCCTCATCCGCCAGCCGTTTCAGCGCCTGCAGCGTACGCGCTGCACGGTAAAACAGCGCCGCCTCGCCCACATCTTCCTGTGCGTCGACGTCTCTGTCCAGCGGCAGCGTAATATGCACGTCATCCGCGGCGCGCAAAAAAGCGCGCAGGACGTCGCGCTCCTGCGGATTGAAAAAAACGAACCCGTCCAGCCAGACTTCAATACCGGAAAAAAAGGGATTTTCCCCAATAGCCGCCGCCAATTTTTCCATGCGGTCCTCTGCGTCTTCAAAACGATTTTTCGTTTCTTCCAAAAAATCCCCGTACAAAAGCGCAATGTCCGAGAGTTTCTGTTCTAAATGCTTGTTCTCTACAAGATCCGCCGCCTCGCGCAGAGCCGTTGGCGTTCCGTGACAGCCTTTCAGTTCCTCGATCGTCTCCGCCAGAGCCGCCGTAAAACCGCGCTGTCCCGCGGCGCGCGCAAGTGCCGTAAGTTCGTCCGCGCGCCGTTCGACGATTTTTTTCAAAATCAGCCGTTTTCCGATTTCCGTCATTTGCGGCAGTTTCTCTTCCGCCGCACGCCACGCCAACCGACGAAACCCGGACACGACGCTTCGCATCGTGCCGCCGCTTCCCATACGCTCCGCCAGCGCCCGCTCCGCTTGATACGTCATATGCTCCGGCACAATCAAAAGCAGCGGGCGCCCTAAAGGCTCCCGCTCCATTTCCGCACGCATCGCGCATAGACACGTTTCCGTCTTGCCCGCGCCGGCGCGACCCAAAATAAATTCCAGTTTGGCCATGCTCGTTCCTCCAGCGAAACGCGGATCTCTTTCGTTGCTTTACCCGCGTCCGGTCGATCCCAGTCCTCCGCGCCGCGCCGCGCCGACGCCGATCTCATCGCCGTCGACGGGCAAATAACGATAAAAAATGCCCTGCACGATTCGCGTGCCCTTTTGTATCTCCACCGGATTATCCCCATGATTGAGAAGCGGCGCCATGATGTGCCCTTCATTTTTTTCGTTGTCGTAGTAATCCGAATCTATGATCCCTTCTCCGTTGACACAGGAAACCATATTGCGTACGGAAAATCCCGACCGGATATGAAGCCCCAAATATTCGTCGGGCTGCATGTACGCTTTCAGTCCCGTCGGCACAAGCGTAACTCGATGCGGAGGAAGCGTAACGTCCTCCGCCGTGGCAAGGTCGTAACCCGCGCTGCACGCCGTCTCACGTACGGGAATCTTTATTCCCTTATCCGCGTAAGCGCCGACAATTTCAAATCCTCTTGCTCTCATAACAAACTTCCTCACAAATAAAATTCTACAAGAAAACCGCCGCGTTTTTGCGCGACGGTCTGCTTTAGCTTTATTCCTTTTCCGCCTCGAACGAACCGGAAAGCGGACGCGACGGCGTAATCGTCGAAATCGCATGTTTGTAAATCATTTGCTGCTTTCCCATGGAATCCAGAATGACGGTAAAATTGTCAAAGCCACGGACGTTCCCTTTAATCTGGAAGCCATTGACCAAATGAATAATGACGCCCACATTCTCCTTTCTCGCTTGATTCAGAAACGAATCCTGCAAATTTATCGGCTTTGCCCCCATTGCTATCTCCCCTTGCAATTTGAATTAAAATGCCTTTCTATTTCTTCAACGGCTTCTTCCAGAATCACTTCAAAAGGACTCTTATCCACGTCGAGCCAATGAATATACGGCATTTTTTTGTACCAAGTAATTTGCCGTTTCGCAAAATGGCGGGTCGCTTTCTTGATTTCGTCGACGGCTTCATCCAGCGTCAGTGCCCCGTCTATATACGCCGCCATTTCTTTATAGCCGATTCCCTGCATCGCCTGCGCGTCGCGCGGCACGCCGTTCGCCAGCAAGCGGCGAATCTCTGCCTCGAGGCCTGACGCAATCATCACGTCCACCCGTTCCTCGATTCGTCGATACAAAAGCCCTCGCTCGCATCGAAGGCCGAACACGCACGCGTCATAAACGAGACGATCCGGCTCTTTTTCCCGCGAAATCTTCTCTCGCCCCGAATGCCAAACTTCCAGCGCGCGAACGACGCGGCGAAAATCGTTGACATGAAGACGTGCCGCCGCTTCCGCGTCGACCTGTGCCAACATTTCATGCACGTACGCCTTGCCGCGCTCCTTCGCGAGCGTCTCCAAGGACGCTCGATATTTGCCGTCCTCCGGCTCCTGATTGAACCGGTAACCCTCCAGAAGAGCTTTCAGATAAAGGCCGGTACCGCCGACGAGAATCGGAATCTCACCGCACGCGTTGGCTTCATGAATCTCCTCCGCCGCCAAGCGCTGAAAATCCGTCACATTGAAAGACGCCGTCGGCTCCAAAATATCAATCAACGCATGCCGCACGCCGCCGCGTTCCTGCGCATCCGGTTTCGCGCTTCCGACGTCAAAGCCGCGATAGACGAGCATCGAGTCCCCCGACACAATGCTCGTCTTCAATGCCTTTGCCAGGCTGACGGCGAGCCGCGTTTTTCCCGTCGCCGTCGGCCCCAGAATCACGATCAGCTTTTCTTCGCCGCCACAATCTGTCATTTCAGCTCCAGCGATTCTCCCGGCTGTACGATATGCACATGCGCCCGCGTACTCGCTTCTGTGAGTTCCTGATATTTTTTGACGTCCTGCTCAATGACGGGCCAAGTATCGTAATGAATCGGAATCACATTGGCCGCGTTCAGCCATTGCACCGCAAGCGCCGCGTCTTCAAGTCCCATCGTGTAGTTGTCGCCGATCGGCAAGAGCGCGTAGTCGATGGAATCCTTGCGTCCGATCAGTTTCATATCATGGAACAGTGCCGTATCTCCGGCAAAATAAACCGTCTTGCCGCCCATCTGAATCACGAAGCCGCAAGCGATTCCGCCGGCTACGCCCGAGCTGTGCAGCGCAAGCGTCATACGCACTTTGCCGAACGGCAGCTTGACGGAACCGCCCAGATTCATGCCATGAGCCTTCAGCTCCGTTCCCGCCTGCTCGTTGCAAAGGCCGATCACTTCAGGAATAGCCACAACCGTCGCTCCCGTGCGTTTCGCGATGGCCGCAGCGTCTCCCAGATGGTCGCCGTGCGCGTGAGAAACCAAGATATAGTCGCATTGCACTTTATCGGGTGCAATCGCGGCTTTCGGGTTTCCCGTCAAAAACGGGTCTGCAAGCACCTTATGCGTGCCGTCGTCCAGCAAGAAACAGGCGTGTCCGTAATAAGTGTACTTCAACATAGATTTTCCTCCCCGCTTTTTAAAAAGTATTCTTGAAAAATATAACTTTCCAAGGAAGCATTGAATAAATCATTTCATGACTTGCCTGACAAAAAACCGGCAAGGGCGTAAAGGGACTTATTCAGTGACTCCTTATCAAAGACTTTGTTCGGACTCCTCTTTTTTCTTAAGAAAAGTCACGCCAAAGACCTTAATCGTATAATAAAACCCAATCAGGAACGGGATATATTCCGCAATGAGCCGCCAGCACACGGCAACGATACCGACCAATCCCTGCGGGACCGTCTCATTGAACAACAGGACAAAACCGCCCTCCGCAATACCGGAACCGCCCGGCGTCGGCGTAAAGTAAAGCAACATGTTCAAAAAGATCATGCGCCCCATGACCGCGTACCAATCCGCATCGTAAACGCCCAGTCCAAGCAACAGGCACGGAACAATCGCGTATATACAGATCAGGGAAAGGCCCGATTCCAAAAAGACGAGCAGCATCGCCTTCGGGGATTGCCCCAACAGGCGAACGGCATTTCTCGTATCGCGGTACATGTGAATCAATGAACGCCGCCGCATCGGCGAAAGCTTGCGCGCCAAGCGAACGACGAGCTGCCCCAAAAGGTTGGAGCTGACGCCCCAAATGAGAAACACCATGACGACGAAAGCGGCAAAGGAAATCATCATGAGCTTGCCATTGGAAACGCCGGGCAAAATATGCGCCTCATGCATGAAGATAAACGGCATGCACAAAATCAAGAACAGAATCGAGACGACCGTCCGAACGAAAACGAGCACCGTCGCTTTTCCAGTCGGCACGCCCGCATGACGAAGAAACATCATCTGCGCTACCGCGCCGCCCGTCGCGCCGGGCGTCAAAAGCGCAAGAAAGTAATTTCCAAACACAACCTGCACCGCTTGCGAAAACGTAATCTCCTCATGGGAGATGTGAACGAGATGCATCAAGCGGCTGCCGTCCAGAAAGAGTCCGACGCCGACAAAAAGCAGCGCCAACGCCAGCGACCACGGCTGAAACATCGTCAGATTCGCAAGCGTATGGATATCGACCGTAAAATAAATTACGGCACCAGATATTACAAGCACCAGCACTATGAGAAGCGCCAGCCGCCTATAGAACTTCCCCATTCGTTAACTCCTCATACGAAATCAACCGAATTCCATGCGCTTCCACATAGTCTCTCGCCT
>JAFZRW010000088.1 GCA_017619685.1 Schwartzia sp. (in: firmicutes) | reverse complement strand
TTGTTTGTTTGTTTGTTTGTTGGAACGAGTGTATGTCCGTCGTGGACAGGGCAAATGCAGACATCTTCGACAACCCCTTTTGCCATGCGGAGAAAAAATCCGCGTTCCTTCAGATATTATAGCAAAAGAGGCGACGAACCGTCAAGAATTCAGCGGAAAGATGAATCTCTGACGGCTTATCTGCGCATTTCCCGCGCCTGTTCTTTGAGGCGCGCGACGCGCTCTTCCGTCGACGGATGCGTGCTGAAAAGGCCGGAGAAGGTCGCGTGCGCGTTCGCCAGCGGATTGACGATGCACATGTGCGCATTTGAAGTCGACGCGCCCGGAACCGGACGCATTCTCGACGACGCGTAGTCGAGTTTTTCCAGGGCGGAAGCGAGGGCGAGGGGATCGCCGCAGATTTCGCCGCCGCTCTTGTCGGCGTCGTACTCCCGCGAGCGGGAAATCGCAAGCTGGATCATCATGGCCGCGAAGGGCGCGACGATGATCGTGAACAGCAGTCCCAGCGCGCCGCCGTTGTCGTCGCGGCTGTTGGAGCGTCCGCCGCCGAAGATCGCCGCCCACTGCGCGATATGCGCGATGGTGGTGATGACGCCCGCGATGGACGCTGCGACGGTGGAAATCAATGTGTCGCGGTGCTTGATATGGGAAAGCTCATGGGCGAGCACGCCGCCCAATTCGTTGTAGTCGAGCACTTCCATGATGCCGGTGGTCACGGCGACCGCCGCGTGTTCGGGGTCGCGTCCCGTGGCGAAAGCGTTCGGCGTTCTGGACTGAATGACGCAGACTTTCGGCATCGGAAGCTCCGCTTTTTGCGCGAGCTTTTCCACGAGGCCGTAAAGCTCCGGTGCCTGCGCACGCGAGATTTCCTGCGCCCGATAGGCGGCCAGCACCATCTTGTCGCTGTACCAGTAGGAGAAAAAATTCATCCCGAGGGAAATGACGAGCATGATCATCGCGCCCTGCCGTCCGGCGAAGCTGCCGCCGACGGCAATCAAGAGCCCGGTCAAGAGCGCCATAAGGATTGTCGTTTTGAATGTATTCATCGTTTACCGTGGTCCTCCTTGTTTATTCAGGTTTTACACTTGATACAATAGCAACGGCGTATGAAAAAGGGATGCAAAAAGACCGCCAGGAAACTGGCGGCCTTTTGAAATAATCTTAGTGAATGTTCATGGAAAGCTCGATGAACTTGTTCGCGATTTTCGCTTTCTGAAGCACCGCTTCGGTAATCGCCTCTCCGGCCTTCACGATGACAGTGCCGTTGTCGGCGACGATGTCGCGCGACGCTTTCTTGCCAAGCAGGAAACGGCGATGACGTTCTTCCGTCGCTTTGTCCGCAGCGGATTCCGGCTTCTTCTCCGGCTCCGGCTCGGGAGCTTTCGGCGGCTCCGGCGCGGGCTCCGGTTCTTTCTGCGGTTCCGGCTCGGGTGCGGGCGCAGGCTCCGGCTCAGGAGCTTTCGGCGGCTCCGGTGCGGGCGCGGGCTCCGGTGCGGGTGCCGGCTCGGGCGCAGGCGCGGGGGCGGGCTCTTCCGCAGGCGCAGGCGCTACATCGTCGTCAGTTTTTTTTTCTTCGCCGATCGGCGGATCGATGACCGTGACCTGTTTGCCGAAGATGGAAATCTGGTCGGACATGATCTCGGACTCGACGCCGTTCGGATCGACGATCTGAACTTTCTCGACCTTGCCGCCTTCGCCGATGAAGATCTCGTTGACTTTGCCGTTGATGGTGCCGGACTTGGTGATCGCTTTCGTGCCGATGATGCGGATGTTCGCGTCCAGCATGGCCTCGTAATCGCTGGCGTCTTCCAGCGTGAGAATATTTTCGCTGTTCGTGATGGTGACGGCGTCATGACCGATGGCGATGACGGAGGAGTACGGCAGGAGCTTCACGCCGCGATACCAGTCTTCGTCCTCGATGGTGATGGCTGCGACCTGTCCGTTTTTCGCGTCAATCAAGAGCGTCTTGCTCATGCCGAGCTCGCGGCCTTCTGTGATGCTGATGACAGGCAGTCCCAAGATTTCTACGCTTTTTTTCGTCATTGAATTTTCCTCCTAAAAAAGTTAGTGTGCCGTCTGTTTCGCGAAGTAATCCTCAATCTCCGTGAGCCAGTCCGACGGGATTTGGCTGAATGGGATTTCCGGCGCATCGTGCCGGACGGTGATATGCGAGACGGCTTCGAGATAGGCGATGTTCTTTTTGAACTCGTCCACGATGCCGTTCTGGCCTTGAATGATGGGGAGGGAGAGCGCGTCGCGGTAAGTGTCGACGGCGACGTCGTAAGCGCCGGCCTCCTTGTAGAGGGTGCCCAGCTCGATGATGAGGAAGGGCAGGTACGGATCGTCCGGGAAGCTCTCGATGGCCTGCTGATAGGCGGCGGCAGCTTTCGCGGTACGGCCCGCGTCTTTTTCCGTATATGCGTAATCGAGATAATCGTCGAGAGTGACAAGGTCTTCCGGCAATCCGAAGCTGAACGAAGAATCGTCTTCGGGCTCGAATTCCTCCTCCGATTCTTCCTCGTCGATTGGTTCGGGTTCAGGCTCCTCTTCCGGTTCTTCCTCGACGACCGGTTCTGGTTCGGGCTCGGGTTCCGGTTCTTCTTCGACGACCGGTTCGGGTTCGGGCTCCGGCTCCGGTTCTTTTTCGACGAACGGTTCGGGCTCGGGCTCCGGCTCCGGTTCTTTTTCGACGAAC
>JAFZRW010000087.1 GCA_017619685.1 Schwartzia sp. (in: firmicutes) | reverse complement strand
CGCACCCAAAAAATCATCGGTGCCGAAGCGCTGGCCCGCTGGCAAAGCCCGGAACTCGGCTTCGTGATGCCGGGACTGTTCATCAGCGTATTCGAGAAGAGCGGGTTCATTCTTGAATTTGACTACTATGTGCTCGAAAGCGTCTGCCAGCTACAGCGGCGACGTATCGACGAAGGAAAACCCGTCATCCCGTTCTCTGTCAACCAGTCGGGGATGCACATCCGCGAGCCGGACTACCTCGACCGTCTGCGCGAAATCATTGGCCGTTATAATCTTCCGACCGGCGCCATCGACCTGGAGATCACGGAAACGGCGTTCGTCGACTTCGATACGCAGGACGGGAAGGAAAATTCCGCGACCATCATCGCGGCCATGAAGGAAATGGGCTGCACAGTCTCGATGGACGATTTCTGCACCGGCTATTCGTCTATCGCGATGCTCCAGCACCTCGACATGGACATCATGAAGATCGACAGGGCCATGCTGCTCGCCTCGGAGGCTTCCAACCGCGGGCAGAAAATCATGCGTCAGGTCGTCTCTCTCGGCCAGGATCTCAATATGCTCGTACTTTGCGAAGGCGTCGAGACGAAAGAACAAGAACAGCTTCTCCTCGAAAACGGCTGTTTCTACGCGCAAGGCTTCCTGTTCGGGCGGCCGATGCCCGCCGAAGACTTCTTCGTTTTCGCCGACAAATTGCAAACGGAAAGCGCCTGAACACACGAAAATAGGGCTTTCGCAAAAAAATTTGGAGTCAAAAATTTTGACTCCAAATTTTTTTATCGTAAAAACAGACCCTAAGAAAATGCATACGAGACAAGGAACACGAGAATTGACAGAAAATATATCGATGACGGAATTGGGGCTACGCAAGAAAAATGATTTCCTGCGATAGCCCCTTTTCTGTGCTTTCTCCCTTATGTCCCATTGTCCTGCACAGCAACGAAGTTGTAAACCGCCTGTGCCGCCGGACGATTCATTCCCTTCACGGCGGCAAGCTCGTCCACCGTTGCCGCCTTGATTTTCGCCAAATTTCCGAAATGCGCCCAAAGTGCTTTGCGCCGCGTCGGACCGATTCCCTCCACGTGGTCGAGTACCGAGACGAGATTACGTTTCCCGCGCAGTTTTCGATGATACGTAATCGCGAAACGATGCGCTTCGTCGCGTATGCGCTGCATCAGGTACAGTGCCTGGCTGTGGCGCGGCAACTCCACAGGCTCGCTATTTCCCTCGACGAAAATCAATTCAAATTGCTTGGCAAGGCCAATCACGGGCGTCGTATGCCCCGCGCCGCGAATAATCGAAAGCGCCGAGCTGAGCTGCCCGAGCCCGCCGTCAATGACGATCAGATCCGGCATATCTTCCACGTCCGGCTTGCCGTAGCGCCGCGTCGTAACTTCACGCATAGACAAGAAGTCGTCTGGCTTTCCCTCCGCACTCTTGATCTTGAATCGGCGATAGTCCGATTTTTTGGGCGCACCTCCCTCGAATACGACCATCGACGCAACGGTTTCCGCGCCTTGTATATGAGAAATATCGAAGCATTCCATGCGCCACGGCTTTTTCGCGAGGCCGAGCGCGCGTCCCAGTTCCTCTACCGCGCCCTCGGTCTGCGCTGTCGCCGACTGAATACGCGCCGCTTCGTCCTCCAGATACTTCGCCGCATTCGTCTCGGCCATCTGCACGATCTCGTGTTTCTGCCCGCGTTGCGGAAGCAAGAGCGACACTTTTGCTCCTTTCCGTTCCGTCAGCCATTCCTCGATGACGGCCTGCTCCTCGATTGGACAGGGCAGCAAAATTTCCTTTGGAATAAAGGCCGCCCGATAATAGTATTGCTTCAAAAACGCGGAAAGAAGCGCTTCGTCGCTTTCCGCCTCACTGCCCGACAAATGGAAATGCTCGCGTCCGACCATCTTTCCCGCGCGCACGAGAAACATCTGCACGCAGACGCCGAGCCCCGACCGCGCCATGCCAACCGCGTCCTGATCGCCGTAACCCGTCACGATGTTCTGCTTCTCCGCGACGCGACGCACGGCTTTGAGTTGGTCGCGAAGGCGCGCCGCCAGCTCGAACTGCAAATTTTCCGCCGCCATTTCCATTCGCATTTCCAACGCCTTCTCGACCTCGTCCGTCCTGCCCTCCAGGAACAGGCAAACAGAGCGCACCATATCGCGGTACTCGTCCGCGTCCGCGAGGCCGACGCAGGGAGCGAGACAGCGCTTGATATGGTATTCGAGACACGGTCTGTCCACATCCATGTACTTACAAGTGCGCATAGGAAAAAGACGCCGCAGGAGCTTCAGACTTTCATGCACCGCGCCGACGTTCGTATAGGGGCCGAAATAGCGCGCGCCGTCCTTCAAGATGCGCCGCGTCAGCATCACCCGGGGATATTCGTCTGCCAATGTCACTTTCACATACGGATAGGTCTTGTCGTCCTTCAGGCTGATATTATAGCGCGGACGATGCTTCTTTATCAGGTTGCACTCGAGAATCAGCGCCTCGACCTCCGAGGCCGTCATGATCGTCTCGAAGTCGGCGATATGGGACACCATGACGCGCACCTTCGGCGAATGGCTCTTCGTGTTCTGGAAATACTGCCGCACACGATTTTTCAGCACCACTGCCTTGCCGACGTAAATCACCTTACCCTGCGCGTTCTTCATGATATAGACGCCGGGCGAATCGGGAAGAAGCGCGAGTTTTTCTTCTATATTGGACACGTCTCTCCCCCCTGGATTTATTTTCCGTGCTTCTCTTTCAGCATCGGCTTCAAATATTTTCCCGTATAGGATTTTTTGACCTTCACGATTTCCTCCGGCGTACCCTGTGCGACGATCGTACCGCCTTTGTCGCCGCCCTCCGGCCCGAGGTCGATGATATAGTCCGCCGACTTGACGACGTCGAGGTTATGCTCGATGACGATGACCGTATCGCCGCCGTCTACAAGTCGCTGCAGAATCACAAGCAGTTTCTCGATGTCCGCTGTATGAAGCCCGGTCGTCGGCTCGTCGAGAATGTAGAGCGTCTTACCCGTAGAACGACGGGAAAGTTCCGTCGCGAGCTTCACGCGCTGCGCCTCGCCGCCGGAAAGGGTCGTGGCAGGCTGCCCCAGCCGCACATAGCCAAGCCCCACGTCCTTGATTACCTGCATTTTTCTGGCAATCGTCGGCACATTGGCGAAAAACTCCACCGCTTCATCGATGGTCATATTCAGCACGTCGGAAATCGTTTTCCCCTTGTACGTCACTTCCAGCGTCTCGCGGTTGTAACGCGCACCCTTGCAGACTTCGCAGGGAACATAGACGTCCGGCAGGAAGTGCATCTCGATCTTGATGATGCCGTCGCCTCGGCAAGCCTCGCATCGGCCGCCTTTCACGTTGAAGCTGAACCGCCCAGCCTTGTAGCCGCGCATTTTTGCCTCCGGCGTACCGCTGAAAAGCTGGCGGATTGCATCGAACACGCCCGTATAGGTCGCAGGATTCGAGCGCGGCGTGCGCCCAATCGGCGACTGGTCGATATTGACGATCTTATCGATATTTTCAAGGCCGTGAATCACTTTGTGCCGTCCCGGTTTTCCCTTTGCACGGTAAAGGCGCGCAGCTATCCCTTTATACAGAATCTCATTGACCAGCGTACTCTTTCCCGAGCCGGAAACGCCTGTGACGAGAGTAAACGTGCCAAGCGGAAAACGCACGGTCAGGTTTTTCAGGTTATTTTCCGCCGCGCCCACGATCTCGATGAAATTTCCGTTGCCCTCTCTCCGTGTTTTGGGTACGGGAATGAAGCGTTTGCGGCTCAGATATTGCCCGGTCACCGAGGCCGCCACTCGCTTGACTTCCTCCGCCGTCCCCTGTGCGACAATCTCGCCGCCATGCTCGCCCGCGCCGGGGCCGATGTCGATAATCTGATCCGCCGCATACATCGTATCTTCGTCGTGCTCGACGACGATCAGCGTGTTGCCAAGATCGCGGAGTCGTTTCAACGCGTCCAGGAGCCGGTCGTTATCCCGCTGATGAAGCCCGATGCTCGGCTCGTCGAGAATGTAGAGTACGCCGACGAGCCCCGACCCGATCTGCGTTGCGAGGCGAATGCGCTGCGCCTCGCCGCCCGAAAGCGTGCCCGCCGCCCGCGAAAGCGTCAGATAGTCGAGCCCCACATGCACAAGAAAGCCGAGCCGCGCATGGATTTCCTTCAATATCTGCGCCGCGATTTTCTGCTCGCGGGGCGTCAGATCCAGAGACGAAAAAAACGCGTCCGCGTCCCGAATCGTAAGCTGCGTTGCCTCATGGATACTCTTGCCGCCCACCGTGACCGCAAGCGTTTCCGGCTTCAATCGTGCGCCATGACAAACCGGACAGGGCGTGACCGTCATATAATTTTCATAGCTCTCGCGCATCTCGTCGCTGTCCGATTCCCGATAGCGCCGTGAAAGCAGCGGCATGACGCCTTCAAAGGGACTGTAATACTCTTTGTACTCTCCGTACATATTCTCATATCCGTACTCGAAGCACTCCTCACCCGAGCCGTAGAGCAAGATGTCCCGAACCTTCTTTTTCAGCTTGGAAAAGGGCGTGTCTACCGTGCAGCCGTACTTTTTCAGCACGCCGTCCATTTGACACATCGCGTAAGAATTGAGATTCTTCGACAACGGCGCAAAAACGCCCTGTGCAACGGAAAGCGACGTATCCGGCATGACCAGTTCCTCGTCGAACTCCATCTGACTGCCGATTCCGCTGCACGCGGGGCACGCGCCAAAAGGACTGTTGAACGAGAACATACGCGGCGCAAGCTCCGGCAGGCTGACGCCGCAGTCGATGCAGGCGAAATTCTGGCTAAACATCAAAAGTTCGCCGTCCACCACCTGCACATAGACGACTCCTTCGCCGAGTTTCAGCGCCGTTTCCAGCGAATCGGCAAGACGCTGGCGAATGCCTTCGCGAATTACGAGCCGGTCAACGACGACCTCGATCGTATGCTTTTTGTTTTTATCTAAAACGAGTTCCTCGCTCGCGTCGTAGATTTCCCCGTCCACGCGCATCCGCACATAGCCGTCGCGGCGAATCTGCTCAAAAACCTTGCGGTGCTCGCCCTTCTTCCCGCGCCCGACCTGCGCAAGAATCAATAGCTTCGTCCCCTCGTCGAGCGCCAAGATCTGATCGAGCATCTGGTCGAGCGTCTGCTGGGAAATCGGCTTTCCGCACTTCGGGCAATGAGGCCGTCCCGCCCGCGCATACAGAAGACGAAGATAATCGTAAATCTCCGTGACCGTT
>JAFZRW010000086.1 GCA_017619685.1 Schwartzia sp. (in: firmicutes) | reverse complement strand
GCAAACCAATACCAGGCAGATGTGATCATCGACGACGGTCTTTTGATCAAGGACGGCAAGATCATTGCCGGCAGTTCGGCGAAAAAAGAAAAAAGCCGCATCATGGCGGTGCGCCGCGCGATCTTCATTCTGCCCGGACATGCAGCGGAAGCGCGGGAAGCGCTGGATCGTGAAAAGCCGAACCGCGTACTGATTCTTGCGACGTCGGAAAATATGGTGCACAAGATTGCGAAGATCCTGCGTCTGCCGCCAGTCGGCCGCATTATCCATATCGAGGACATCGCCTCCGAGACGGACATGCAGAAAGCCGCGTTTCATCGCCTGAAAGAGGGAAAGCACATCATTCCCGTGCCGACCATCGAGCTGAAGCCGCATTTCTCGGGCTATCTGATTGACCCGATGCAGTCGTTTTTCCATCGTTCCTCGGCGCGCCCGCGCCGGAAGCTCGGCGAAAAATCCATCGTCCGCCCCGTATTCAGTTACTACGGCAAGCTGATTATCGACGATTCGGTCATCAAGGCTATCGTGAAGCGGTTTGTGGGCGAACGGGATTATGTCAATCAGGTCGCGCATATCCGCGTGCGTCATCTGATGGACGGAGACGAAGACCAGGGCATCGAGGTCTCGCTGGAAGTCGTGCTGCGCTATGGCAAACACATTCCGACGCTGATCCATCAGACGCAGGAAATGGTCAAGGCGGAAATCGAGCGCATCACCGGCATGGTCGTACAGGAAGTCAACATCATGGTACGGACATTGTATGTAGGCGCTACCTAAGGAAATGTTTACTGCAAAATAAAAGCTGACGTTTGGGAAATTCCCATCGTCAGCTTTTTCCGTCAGAAGACAATTTTTCCAGTTGGACTTTCGTTATCAGGTCGATCTCAAAGGTGCGCGGCCACGGATAGCGCGCGGAAGCGCTAAGCCCTGCGACGCGCAAACGGAGCTTCCCTTCGGGGGCCGGGAACTCGATAGACACGCGGAACGCGGCGGAATCTGCGAGACGCGCGCGGCGGTTCTCGAGAGCGGTCTCAAGGAGAAACGATCCGACCGGATAATTGTAATTGTACTCGAGGCCGCGCCCGTTTTGCGCGCCGCATTTCTCCAGGGAAGAATTGATATGGTCGACGACGTCTTTCAGGTAGAAGCAGTCTTCAAGAAATCGCCCGTCGAGGAAAGAAAGGTGCGCGGCGGCGACGCGCATCGCGTCGTCTTCCGTTTTCGCGCGGCGCTCGGCGATCTGCAGCAGTACGGCATGGGCGACGGCGGTACCGACGGCGTTGCTTGCGGTGTTCCAGCCTGCATAGGAGGTCAGCGCTTGAATCGGCGCTTCCTTTTCAATCAGGAGCGGCAGCAATATCTCGTCCGTGCGCAAATGCTCGGAGAGATCGACGAGCGCGACGGCGCGGTTGTCTCTGAGCAGCTCGCCGACTTCTTTCGCGGCGTTTTCCCGCGGCGTTTGCATAGTCTCGTCGTTTGCGGCGAGATACAGGATAAAGTCGGCGCCCGCGTCCGACGCGACGGGAACGCCGCGCGCCATGCGGATTTTTTCGAGAGCGGTGGCTTCCATGGTCGCGCCCATATACGGGAGCACGCGGGCGGGCGTGGAATCGTCTCCGTATTTCAGGGCAATGCGCGGAGTAACCCCTGCCCTCTTCGCCTCGTCAGCGGCAAGAATCGAGAGCGCAATCTCGTCGGCGCCCTGCGCGAGAAAAACGTGATCTTCGCCGATTTGCTTTTTCGCGAGCGTTTCCGAGAGTTGGCGGAAAACCAGATTTGGAATGCTGTTCGGCTCGCTGTCGTCCTGCCCGATCACGAGGCGCGCAAGCACTCCGTCCTCGGCCAGTCGAATCAGGCGCTCGCCGAAGTCGGCGTAATTAGTGAAAAGCGCCTCGTAACGCGAAAGGATATCCGGCGATATGTCGGCGCGCAGAGCGTCAAGCTCGGCAATGTCGCCGGCGGCAGGACGCTTTTCCCGCGAGACTTTGCCGACGAGACGCGAATATCTCATCAGCTTTTTTTGCTCTTCCCAGTCGCAGAGGCCGTCCGGCGGCGTCATGCGCGGCAGGATACTGAACGCATACAACGGAACCGTCGGGTGGGCGGCGTGCAGCGCGCGCAAGAACTCCAGCAACGCGGACTCATCGTCCGGCGTTTTTTTCGCCTGACGGGAAGCCAAAAGCCCGCCGTGCAAAAGCTGGTCGACGGACAAGATTGCCGCGTCGAAACCGCCGATATGCGCCATCGTCCAGGCCTGAAGCGCGGCGGTATCTCCGGGGCGAAAATATTCGTCGAGGAGTTCGGCCGGCGGCAATACGACCTCGACGCCCGCAATGCGCGCCACGTCCTGCACAAAACGGCCGCAGGGCGGACGGCTGTCGAGCGGCACCAGGAGAACGCGGCGAACCGTTGCAGGAGGCGCGGGCGAAACGGGAACAGCGCGCTCGTCCTGCGGCGCGGCGCCCCAATAGAACGCGCAGGCCAGCGCGGCCACGACGAAAAAGACGAGTACGAACCGTCGCCTGCTTTGCATAGCCGCACCCCCTTTTCTTAGGAAACACCGAATAAGTCTCTTTCGCCCTTGCCGGTTCTTTTTCCGTCATGCTGCGTCAGATGTCGCTCGACGTAGCTCTGCTACGACTTCGCGCCATCTTTCTTGCCTGACGAAAAAAGCCCTCGACAAGGCCATAAATTGACTTAATCGTTGTTTCCTTAAATACTTTGCCGTTCAGGCATATCTTATAGTATACTATGAAAGAACGATTTTTGCTTGAAAAAGGAGCTTGAGATTATGAAGGCAGTGGTGACGCGGGTGAAAGAAGCGTCGGTGACGATCGCCGGCGAGTGCCGCGGAAAGATTGGGGCGGGTTTCCTGGTGCTTCTGGGCGTCGGCCCCGACGATACGGAACGCGAGGCGGAGCGGCTGGCGGAAAAGATCTGCAACTTGCGCGTATTTGAGGACGAAGCGGGCAAGATGAACCTTTCTTTGGAAGCGGTCGGCGGGAAACTCTTGGTCGTGTCGCAGTTCACCTTGTACGCCGACCTCAAGAGCCGCCGTCCCGGCTTTTCCAAAGCGGCGAAGCCCGATCTCGCGGAGCCTTTGTATGAGCGGTTCATGGCGGAATGCCGCGCGCGGGGCTTTACCGTCGAGCACGGAGAATTCGGCGCAGAAATGCAGGTCTCTTCCATAAATGATGGCCCGGTAACGCTGCTGTTCGACACAAACGGTATGTAATGAAAAAACGCTGCGTCGGAATTGTACCGAAGCAGCGTTTTTTATTGCCTGCATAAGTTTTTGGATAGCGCGCCGCATACATTTTCATAGACAAGGCGGATAAGCAGACGCTTGGTGCTTTAGCGCCTTAGCGATCGCTTATGCAAAGCTGAGGGAGACGTAGTGGTGCTACGTCGACCGACGACAACACAGTCTATGGAAATGTAGGCCAGCGCTGTTACGCCTGCGGAACGACGGCGTTCAGTCCCTTCATCAGGCCGTCGACGTCGATGCCGTGCGCCAGCGCGCCCTGCTCGATGTTCTCAAAATGCGCGGCGGCGCAGCCAAGGCAGCCCATGCCGGAATTCATGAAAACTTCAACGGTGTCCGGATATTTCTGGACAACCTCCATGATGCTCATGTCCTTCGTGATCGTCATATCTAAAACCTCCTTTACGGAAACACTGAACAAGTCTCTTCGGCCCATACCGATTCTTTTTCCGCCATGCCGCGTCAAAGCGCTCTCGACGTAGCTCTGCGGCTACGACTTCGATCGCTTTTCCTTGCCTGACGAAAAAAGCTCTCGATATGGTCTCGAACCGACTTATTCATCGTTTCCTCTGTTTATTCCTATTTTAGTAGTATATCATATTTTGTTCCGTCTGTCATATAAAGCCGTTTTTTTCTTGAAAGACTGGCTTTTTCCTGCAAAGCAGGGTAAAATAGGCAGAGTTGGGAGGAATTCCTTTGATTCGTTTTTTATCACGCTGGAAAATCGCAGCGCTGTTATTTCTTTTGCTTTTGCCGACCATCTGCTTTTTTTCTCTGAAAAGGAGCACGGCGGCGGAAAATGTGGACAGCGTCAACGGGCCGAAGATCATCGTGCTCAATTACCATAAAGTCGACAATATGAATATCTCTCTTTCCGTAGCGCCGTCGGATTTTGAGCAGCAGATGGCTTATCTCGTGCAAAACGGCTTTCATACCATCACGCCCCACGAGCTTTATATGGCCTTCACGGACGGCGCGGCGCTGCCGACGAATCCCGTATTGATCACTTTTGACGACGGCTATGCCGACAATTACACGCAAGCGTATCCAATCCTGAAAAAATACGGCGTCAAGGCGACGATTTTCGTCATCACAGGCCTGATGGGAAAACCCAGCTATCTGACTTGGGGGCAGGCGGCGGAAATGGAAGCGAGCGGCCTTGTCACGATCGAGTCTCATACGGCGACGCATGGCTCGCTGACCGGATTGACGGACGACCAGATCCGCTATGAGCTGACGGAAGCGAAGCACGACATCGAGCAGCGGCTTGGAAAGGAAGTCGAGTTCCTCGCGTACCCGACAGGCGCGTATAATCTCCATATCGCGCGGCTCGTCAAGGAAGCGGGCTACAAAGGCGCATTTACCGTGCGCTACGGCAATATGGACCGTGCGACGAATCTTTACGCCATCGAGCGCGTACCGATCTTCCGCACGCAGGACACCTTCGCCTCGTTCCTGGAGCGGCTGAAATTCGTGCCGCTGTTCTCGCATATCGGCTGGGTAAAAAATTAAATTAGGGCGTGCGGCAGCACGCCCTATTTGTTTTCAAAGACAATTTCGCCGTCAATAATCGTCTTTTGGATATGAACGTCGTCGTCAAAAATGACAATATCCGCGCGCTTATTCGGCGCGAGGGAGCCGATCTCGCCGTACAGACCGAGACCGTCGGCAGGCGTCTTCGCCGCGCAGGCGACGGCGGTGGGAATGCCGCAGCCCGTATTCTTCGCAAAATTCGCGACGGCGCGGTCCATGGTCAGGACGCTTCCGGCGAGCGTTCCGTCGGCGAGCGTCGCGGACGCGCCGCGCACATAGACTTTCTGTCCGCCGAGCTCCGATTCGCCGTCGCCGATCCCGGCGGCGCGGATGGAATCGGTAATCAAGAGGATATGGCGTCCGCCTTTCGCCCGCCAAAGCATACGGTGCGCTGCGGGGTGCGAATGCAGATTGTCGGCGATCAGCTCGCAGTCCGCGTCGGTATCGAGAGCCGCCCCCACAACGCCGGGCGCGCGATGATGAAACGGCGGCATACCGTTGAAAAGGTGCGTCACATGACGTATCCCTTCCTCCGTGAGAAAACGAAGCGCCTCGTCGTAATCGGCGTCGCTGTGCCCAATGGAAATGGAGACGCCGCGAGACTGGCAGTCGCGGATAAACCGCGATCCCTCCGGCAATTCTTCCGGAGCGATTGTGATACGCTTTACAACGTCAAGAAACGGCTCGACAAAAGAAAAATCCGCCGGCAAAATATGCGCCGCATCCTGCGCGCCGCAGCGAGCCGCACTGATAAACGGTCCTTCCATGTGCGCGCCGAGCACGCGCGCCTCCTTCGGCTCCCTTTGAGACATGACTGCGCGGATATGCCCGAGCGCATGGCGAACGGCGGAAAAATCGCAGGTCATGGTCGTCGGCAGGATCGCCGTCACGCCATGAGACGGTTGATAGCGCGCGATCGCGCGCACAGCCGCCTCGTCGTCGTCCATCGCGTCGCGCCCCGCTGCGCCATGCAAATGCACGTCGATAAATCCGGGCGCGACGAACGCGCCTTTCGCGTCGATCTCTTCCTCCAAGCTTGCGCGCGTTTCCTCGCCGAGCGCTTCCGTCGGCACGATGCGCGCAATCTTTTTCTCATACAGGAGCGCGTGGTCGGAAAGCGCGCAAAACTCGCCGCGCTCGTCCTCCACGATCAAACGCCCGCCAAGAATCGCTTTCATGGCGCGCCTCAGGAAACGCCGGGCAGGCGCTTTGCCGCGATCCGGTCGGCGATGACAATCGCACCGCGATGAAGCTGGAGAAGCGACGCGGGCGCTTTCGGCGTGATGTCCCCCGCCACCGCCATGACCAGCGCTTCCGTCTTGCCCGGGCCGCTGGCGAGCAGCAGGATTCGCCGCGCGAACATGATGTCGCGCATTCCCATACTGACCGCCCAGTACGGAACGTCGCCGGGCTCGCTGAAAAAGCGCGCGTTTGCGGCGCGCGTCGCCTCGGACAGTTCGACGACGTGCGTCTCCGGCACGAAGACGGGACCCGGCTCGTTGAAGCCGATGTGCGCGTTCGGGCCGATGCCGAGAATCATCATGTCGATTCCGCCCGCCGCCTCAATCTCTTTGCTGTAACGCGCGCACTCGCTGGCGATGTCATCCGCCATGCCGTTCGGCATGTGGATATTCTCCTTGGCAAGATTCAGCCCGTCGCAGAAATTTTGGCGCGTGTAATAGGAAAAGCTCTGCTCTATGTCCTCGCCGAGGCCGATGTATTCGCTCAGCGTAAAAATGCGGACCTGGGAAAAATCCACGATCCCCTCTTCATAGGCTTTCCGAAGTCTTTGATACAACCCCATGGGCGACGAACCGGCGGTCAGGCCGAGCACGCAGTCCGGCTTTTTCCGAAGCTCTGCTATGACGATTTCCGCCGCCATATCGCTCATTTTCTCGTAGTCTTCCACGACATTGACGTTCATACCGAAGCCTCCTATCGGATGAATTTTTGCAAAAAATAGGAAAGCGCGCCGACCATCCCCGCGTCGTTGCCGAGCGTGGAAAAGCGTATGCGCGTTTTTTTCATTGGGTCCGCTAATGGCAGTCGAGCCATCTCCTCCGAAAGCGCGGGGGCAAGCACGTCCGCGCCCGCCGCGACGCCTCCGCCGATCACGATGATCGCGGGGTCGACGACGCAGATAAGCGCCGCAAGCCCAGCCGCAAGCGCATGCATCTGACGCATAACGCCTTCCCGCGCAGCGTCGTCCCCTGCCCTCGCCATCTCCAGCACGCGAGCGCCGTCGATCGCTTCGACGGGCATTTTTTTCGCGTCCGTGACAAAGCGCACCAGCGCCGAAACGGACGCAGCGTTTTCCAAGATATCGTCCTCAAATGGCAGATAACCGATCTCCCCTGCAAAGCCCGACGCGCCAACACACGGCTGCCCGTCCATCAGGACGGCGCCGCCGACGCCGGTTCCGAGCGTCACGCAGGCAAGGGGGGACAGTCTACGCCCCGCGCCGATCCACGCTTCGCCGAGCGCCGCGCAGTTTGCGTCGTTCATCGCCGCGCAAGGAAGCCCTGTGAGCTTGCCGAGGCGTGCCGCGAGCGTCGTTCCCTCATAGCCGGGAAAAGCCGGCCCCGAGTGAACGACGACGCCTTCTTCATCGACGACGCCCGCCGTCGATACGGCAAGCCCTTCGAGGGCGTAACTTTTGCGGAAATCATGTACGGCCGACGCTACGCTCTCAATCATGGCGCCGACGCCCGCCTCACGCACGGGATTCTTGACTTCCCCTCGCGCGAGGATCGTCCCCTTCTCGTCGGCGACGCCCAGCTTTATCATCGTGCCGCCAATATCCGCCACTCCGTAAAACGCCATCACAGCCTCCGATTATCCTTCGTCCGCGCTGACATAGCTTCGCGCCTGCTTCGGAAGTTTTTCCCACGCCAGCGCGTTCGGCGACTCGCCGTGAGCGACGCACCACGCCGCCGCGACGCCCGCCGCCTCGCCGAGGCTCATGCAGGTGCGCTGGATACGCATGGATGCCTGCGTAAGAAAATCGACAGAAATGCAGCGCCCCGTTACAATCAAATTCTCGATTTCATTCGCGACCATCGCACGGTAAGGAATCTCGTAAAACTCGCCCGCCGCCAGATAGTCGCCGACTTTTTCCCCGTGCGCGTCGATATACCAGGCGGTTCTCGCTACCGCGTCGGGAAACCGCCGCCGCGCGTAATAGTCCTCCGCCGTCACGCGGACGCGGCCGACGATGCGCCACGACTCCCGCGCGCCGAGCATCGCCGCCTCCCGGGAAATGTACGCATGCTCGAATCCCGGCATGTGCCGGATCAAGTAACGGCTGACGCGCCGCATACTCGCCCGTCCTTCGCGCACCGCCTCGCTGTATGAGAGCGGGTCGGACGCGGAAAAGCGGTCGGCGGGAAGCTCCGGGCAGTTCATCGACATCACGCCCGGTTTCCCCGGCACCGTGAACGCCTGGAAATATTCGGCGTCCGCTTCGGTGAGTTCGCCCGTCTCTATGCCGCGGACGAAAAACGGCTCCAACTTGTATTGAATATCGCGATGACGCGCCTCGGCAATCTCGAAGAACGGCGGGCGCGTCTTGCACCAGTCGTCGCCGAGTTCCTCGACGATATATTGGGCCAACCGTTCAAGATTGATGCCGCCCATCTCGAAACGGAAACTCATCGGCTGATTGCGCCCTGTCTTTTCATAACCCGCTTCTGCGGGAACGCCGGCAAGCCGCGCGAGCAGGGCGTCGCCCGTCGCGTCGATGAAAACGCGCGCGCGCACAGCAAAAACGCCGCCAATCGTCTGTACGAGAACGGCGGCGACATGTCCGTCACGGACGACGGCTTCCGTCAGCGCCGCATGATAAAGCACGCGGACGCCTGTCTCCGCCGTCAGGGAATCATATACAAAAGCGAGCGTTTCCGGATTGGTCCATACATAGTCCGTCGTACCGTCGGCCGTCTCGCAGCCTTCCGCGCGCAGCCGCGCCTCGACTTCTTTTACCCAGGGCGTATCGCTTTCCGGCGCGAAGGTCGGCATCCACGGCTCGACCAGCGCCAGCGTCTGCGATCCGCCGAGCGCGACGCCGCGCTCGATCAAGATCGTTTTCGCGCCGCCCCGCGCCGCCGCGACTGCCGCCGCAACGCCCGAAACGCCGCCGCCGACGACGCAGCAGTCCGCTTCGTCAAGCACGGTAATCGTGCGATTTTTTGGCAGGTTTATCTGCGGGCAGGTCACGCTTCCACGCCTCGCTTTCGTTCTTTTCCGTGGCGGCGGCTGCCGCCTGCTGCTGCTGCTCGATCTTCTCCCCGTAGCGTCCTAACAGATTTCCGATGGAACTTTGCAGCTTGTCGTCGTCGAGACGTTTAGGTCTTTCTTTGAGGACGGGCTCGCCCGGCAGCTTCATCTTATTGAGCTCGCGCCGTTCGTTCGCCGCCTGTATCAGGATTTCAGCCTCACGCGCCGCCTGGCTCTTTCGATCGATTTTCACCGTATCACCCCTCAAAGGCGTTTCTTTTGCATATATCGTATATCTTGCCGCTGAAAAATATATGTTTCAGTCTTTTTCGAGCGCGCGGACAAAGGACCGCGTGATAAGCTGCGGCCTCGTGATGGCCGAGCCGACCACCGCCGACCAAGCGCCCAGCGCCATGACAGCCCGAAGATCCTCCGGCGTGCCGATGCGGCCCTCCGCTATCAGCGGCACACGGAGCACGGCGGAAAGTTCGCCGACAATGTCGAGATCCGGGCCCTCCAGCTGCGGCGAGTACGGCGTGTAGCCGGAAAGCGTCGTCGATACCGCGTCCGCGCCGAGCTTTTCCGCGGCG
>JAFZRW010000011.1 GCA_017619685.1 Schwartzia sp. (in: firmicutes) | reverse complement strand
TGCCGGACGTGACCGATCCGGCGGACAGGAAGCGGGGCGGCCGCGCATGACGTATTCGCTGCGCTACGAATCGCCGCTGGGCGCGATTGCCGTTTCCGCCGACGACGAAGGGGTGACGGAGCTCGGTTTCGTCGGGCGGGAATTATTTGCGCCGCCGTCCGGGGAGCGCTGCCCTGCGCTTTTGGAGGCGCGCCGATGGCTTGATATCTATTTCTCGGGAAAAAGACCGGATTTTACGCCGTCGCTCCATCTGACAGGAACGCCGTTCCGCATGGATGTCTGGCGGCTTTTGCTCGACGTGCCTTATGGTGAGACGACGACGTACGGCGCTTTGGCGAAAGAGGTCGCGAAGCAGCGAGGTGTACCGCGCATGGCGGCGCAGGCCGTAGGCGGGGCGGTCGGTCACAATCCCGTCGCGATTATCATTCCCTGCCATCGTGTGATCGGCGGGGATGGGCGGCTCGTCGGCTACGCCAGCGGTCTCGACAAAAAAACATGGCTCTTGGCGCTGGAGGGCGCGGTTTTTCGTTGACAGGCGTGCGAGGGGAATCTATAATGAAACAAAAGATGACTCGTTCATAAAAATATTCAGTAGCTTTATCAGATTCTTTTCGCGGAAGGAATGGTTTGGAATGAACAACAAGACGCCGAGGCTCTCGCGGATGCATTACGGTGCCGGATATACCCTGCATGAAGCGGTGAAGTGCCCGACGCCGGCACTTTTGCGCGCGTCGCAGATCGGCGTGCTTACACATGACGAGCCGTCGATGGCGGATAAAGAGAACCGGGACGCGTTCCTGGTCGTTTCCTATGGCGTGTCGCGGGAGGAAGCACGCAAAAAGGCGCTGGAGCCGCTGCTCGATGAGATCGCCGAGGCAAATCCCGAAGCAGATATTTACGAGGCGTACACTTCGCGCGTCATGCGCGCGGGAGCTAAAAAAACGATGGGACTGGAGATCCCTTCCGTGGAGGAGGCGCTGGAAGCTCTGCTGGCGGGCGGTTATACGCGGGCGGCTGTCGCGTCCCTGCATCTTTTCCCCGGCATGGAGTACGAGGCCATGACGGAAATCTTCAACGCGTACGGCTCCCGTTTCAAGCGTCTGGTACTCGGCACGCCGCTTCTTTATTGGATGGGACAGGAGGAGCAGCGGGACGACGCGGCGGCGCTCGTGGAGGTTTTGCGGCAAGCGTTCCCTGCGCAAAAAGCGGACGAGGCGATCCTCTTCATGGCGCACGGCACTCAGCATCCGTCCAATTCTTTTTATACGCTCCTGCAGACGCGCATAGACGCGGCAGGCTGGAAAAACGCTTTCGTCTATACGATGGCTGGTTGGCCGAGGCTCGAGCATATCATGCCGACGCTCAAAGAAAACGGCGTTCGCCGCGTGACGCTCATGCCGCTCATGCTGGCGGCGGGCGTCCATGTCGTGCGCGATATGGCGGGCGACGATCCCGATTCGCACCGTTCGCGGCTCATGGCGGAAGGTTTCGAGGTGGAGGCCGTCCCGAAAGGCCTCGGCGAGATGGAGAAAGCGCGCGAGCTGTATGTGAACTGCGCCAATGAGGCATGGGACCGATTGGTAGAAGGATAAAAATTCATGACAGAAAAGGCAAGATTTTTTACAAAACGACCGCTATATTTTTCGAAAAATGCAATCGTTTCTTGTCAAAAATTTTGAATGATGATATGATGAATCCGGTTGAAAGTCGTGTATCGAAAGGAGATTTTTTATGCCGAGAGGAGTCAAAAAAGAAAAGGTTGCCGTTGAGAAGGAAAATATTCTTACGCCCTTCGCGAAGATCGGAAAAGTTGACAAGAACCGTTTCGCAAAAATGGCGGTAAAAATGGGGATCAGCCAGGAAGAGCTTTTAGGTCTTGCCGTTCAGGCGGTCGTAAAAGGAAAAGTCAAGTTTGAGAAGAAAAGCATTTACGAAGTGAAGTGATACAAGCGCTCCCGGCGAAAAACGGGGGCGCTTTTTTACGAGGTGCAGGGAATGACACTTTCAGGCGTGTGCCTTTTGAGCGGGTTCATTATTTTTGCGGCGCTGATGGCGCTGCGCCTTTTGCCGACACTTTTGGCGCTTCCGTTGATGGCGGCGTGGGTCGCCGGCGTGTCGGGAATCTCCTTTGCGGGCTGGCTGAACGACGTGCTGCTTTCCGGTTCGTTTCGGCTCGCCGCACCGATCGTGCTCGTGGTGTTCGGCGCGATGTTTGCGCGCGTAGTGCAGAAGACGGGAATATCGGAGGCGATAGTAAGGAACGCGGCGGAGTTGGCGGGCGACCGTCCGATTGCGATCGCTTTCCTGCTGACGGCGACGACGGCTTTCGTCTTCCTCGGGCTGAGCGGTCTCGGCGGCGTCATCATGGTCGGCTCGATTGCGCTGCCCGTGATGACGGGCGCGGGCATTTCTCCCATCGACGCGGCGGCGCTCGTGCTTTTCGGCGTCGTCGTTGCGGGCGCGGCGAACGTGGCGAGCTACGGCACATTGATCGGGCTCTTCGGCGGGGATGCGGCGCTTTCTTATTATTTGCCGAATGTGGCGATCACCATTGTCGTGACGGTCGTTTACATTTTGCGGAATATTCCCCGAGGCAGCGGCGACGGATCGCTTTTCGCGCTGGTTCGGGAATTTTTTGTCGGGCTGCTGTCCGTGCCGGGGAGCCTCGTCCGCGCGTTGGGCGCGATGTTCTCCTCCGGGCCGTCGCCGTTGGTCAAAAAGAAGCGGTCGCTTCCTGCGGCGGCGCTTATCGCGCCGATCCTGCCGCTTATTGTGATCGCTGTTTTGCGCGCGGGCGTCGGGCTCGGAAAGGCGGCGGACGGACGAATCGATCCGGTGGCGGCCGCCGCACTCGGTTTTATCGCCGCCTCGTTCTACGCGGCAATCCTGACGAATCCGCGCCGGACCGTCGATATCCTGGCGGGGGCGCTGGTGGAGGGAATACAGGACGTCGCGGGCGGGTTGTTCCTGTTCATGGGAATCGGCATGCTTGTCGCGGCGACGACGCACCCGGCGGCGGCGGATTTCTTGCGGGAAACCCTGTCGGCCTTGCTGCCGTCTTCGCTCACGGGACTTTTCCTGTTCTTCGCGCTGTTCGCGCCCGCGGCGCTCTATCGCGGCCCGTTGAACCTCTACGGCATGGGTGCGGGCGTCGCCGCACTTTTGATGGGAATGGGCATTTTTCCGGCGGCTGCGCTCTGCGGCATGTTTATCGCCGTAGGTTATATCCAAACGATTGCCGATCCAACCAATTCGCACAATACTTGGATCGGCGGCTTCGTCGGCGTCGACACGGCTGCGATCCTTCGGCGCGTTCTTCCTTACGGGTGGGCGATGTGCCTCTTGATGCTCGCCTATGCGTTCCTTTTGT
>JAFZRW010000085.1 GCA_017619685.1 Schwartzia sp. (in: firmicutes) | reverse complement strand
TGCCCCGCGTCCGCCATGTACTCCGCCGTCGCCGCGCCAAATCCACCCGCCAGTGCGTTCTCTTCCAGCGTCACGACAAGCTTCGACGAAGCCGCGGCCTCGTCGATGACTTCCGTATCCAAAGGCTTCACAAAACGCATATTGACGACGGACGCGGATACGCCTTTCTCCTTCAGCAGCGCCGCCGCTTTCTGCGCTGTATCCACCATCGTTCCCACCGCCAAAAGCGCAACGTCGCCTCCCTCGGACAGCCGCTCCGCCTTGCCGACCTCCATCTTGCGGAAGCCCTCCGAAAGCGGAACGCCGAGCCCCGCGCCGCGCGGATAACGGATCGCCGTCGGCGAATCCATCAAAAGCGCCGTATAAAGCATATCGCGAAGCTCGTTTTCATCTTTCGGCACGAAAACCGTCATACCCGGCATCGTCCGAAGATATGAGAGATCGAAAACGCCGTGATGCGTCGGCCCGTCCTCGCCCACAATGCCTCCCCTGTCGAGGCAAAGCGTGACGGGAAGCCCCTGCAGGCAAACGTCGTGCATGAGCTGATCGTAAGCCCGCTGCGCGAAAGTCGAATAAATGGCCGCCACCGGGTGAAGCCCCGACGCCGCCATACCTGCCGCTAAAGTTATCGCATGTTCCTCGGCGATGCCGACGTCGAAAAAGCGCTTCGGATAATGCTCGGCGAACTTCTTCAGGCCCGTACCGCTTGGCATCGCCGCCGTAATCGCCGTGACGCTCGGCATTTCTTTCGCAAGCTCGACCAATGCGTCGCCGAAAACGGAGGTGTACGACGCAGGCGCGGAAGGATTCTTATGCACGACGCCCGTCGCCGCGTCAAATTTCCCGACGCCGTGAAACTTGTCCGGCTCCATTTCCGCCGGCAAATAGCCGCGCCCTTTTCTCGTCCGCACATGGATCAGGATCGGGCCGTCCATCATAGCCGCTTCGGTGAAAACGTCGCGCATCAGACGGATATTGTGTCCGTCGATGGGGCCGATATATGTGAAGCCCATTTCCTCGAATAGGCCGCCGGGCACCAGCACGGACTTGACGCCCTCCTTGATATATTCCGCCGTCTTGACCACCGTGTCGCCGATATGCGGAATGCTGCGCAAAAAACCTTTGATGTCTTCCTTCGCGCGGTTGTACTGCGGCGCGACGCGGATACGGGAAAAATACTCGCTCATCGCGCCGACGTTGCAGTCGATACTCATGCCGTTGTCGTTCAACACGACGATCATATTCGTGCCGAGGTCTCCGGCGTGATTCATTCCTTCAAAGGCTTCGCCGCCCGTCATCGCGCCGTCGCCGATAACCGCGACAATATGCTCGCCGTGGCCTTTCAGATCGCGCGCAATCGCCATGCCCAGCGCCGCCGAGATTGACGTGCTCGCATGGCCGACGCCGAACGCGTCGTACTCCGACTCCGCCCGCGACGGAAAGCCCGTAATGCCCTGCCACTGACGCAGCGCGGAAAATCGTCCCCGCCGACCGGTCAACAGCTTGTGCGCGTATGCCTGATGGCCGACGTCCCAAACCACCTTGTCCATCGGCAGATGAAATACGCTGTAAAGCGCAAGCGTCAGCTCCACCGCACCGAGACTCGGCGCAAGATGCCCGCCCGTCTGCGAAACCGTATCTATGATAACCTCGCGGATCTCCGCCGCCAAAGCGTCAAGCTCTTCGACGGAAAGGTCGTGCAGCTTTTCCGGTTCGTCGATCCGCTCCAAAAGATTCCCCATTGCTTCCATCCATTCTCATTTTATCTTATCTGTCCCGCGTTACGAGGTACTCGGCCAGTTCGTCCAGGAACTCCGTCTTGCCTCCCAAAGGTGCCAGCGCGCGGTGCGCCCTGTCCGCCGCCTCCCGCGCAAGACGCTTCGCTTCGTCCAGCGAAGTCAGCGTCACATACGTCGATTTATGATTGCGCTCGTCGCTTCCCACGGGCTTGCCAATGGCGGCTTCATCTCCCGTCACGTCGAGGATATCGTCGGTAATCTGGAACGCCAGTCCGAACGCTTCCGCATATTCGGTCAGCGCCGCAAGCGCCGACTCGTCCGCGCCCGCGAGAATCGCGCCGGAGCGCACCGCCGCGCGGAAGAGCGCGCCCGTCTTTGCCATGTGCATACGCCGGAGCGTCTCACGATCGATCTGTTTCCCTTCCGAAGCGAGATCAAGCGCCTGCCCGCCGACCATGCCGTTCGGCCCCGCGGCTATGCTGACCTCTCGCACGACGCGCACCAGCGTTTCCGGCGCAACGCCCTTTTGACGCAAAAGCACCTCGAACGCCATCGTCAAAAGCGCGTCGCCTGCCAGCGTCGCGACGCCCGCGCCGTACACTTTATGATTCGTCAATCTGCCCCGCCGGTAATCGTCGTCGTCCATCGCGGGCAAATCGTCGTGAATCAGCGAATAGGTATGGATCATCTCCAGCGCGCACGCCGACGTCAGATAATCCTCGCCCCGCGCGCCGACCGCGTCCGCCGCCGCCATCAAAAGGATCGGGCGCAGCCGCTTTCCGCCCGCCATCAAGCTGTATTTCATCGACTCCGCAAGCCGCGCGTCAAACGCCTCGTCCTCGCGAAGCTCACGCACAAGTCCCTCCTCGACCAGCGCGCGCCGTTTTTCCCACTCCGCCTTCAGCATCTCATTCTCCCTCGACGGCAAGCTCCAGCGCCTCCGTCTCGTCTTTTCCTTCCCGAATCAAAAGATCCATCGTCTTCTCCGCCCGCTCCAGCGCTTTCATGCACTTTTGCGACAGCCGGATCCCGCGGCTGTAATTATCCATCAAATCTGCAAGGCTCGGCTCTCCCGTCTCCATGCGATTCACGATCTCTTCCAGCTCGGCCAGCGATTCCTCAAAAGACGCTTCCTTCTTCGTCGCCATCATCCGTTCCCTCCTCGTTCCACTTCCCGCACGTCCGCATGAACGCGCCCGTCCGCCAGGATCACGGTCAGCTTGTCGCCCGCTTTCAGCTTGCCAGCCGAGCGCACGAGCCGGCCCTTCGCATTCTCCACGACGCCGTATCCGCGCCGGAGCATACGAATCGGATTCAAAAGCTCCATGCGCTCCAGCGTCATGTCAAGACGCTGCTGCTTCTCGTGGAATCCCTGCCGGGCCGCCGTCAGGAGCGCCGCCTTCCCGCGCTCCAGCCGCTCCCGCTTCGCGTCTATGATGCGCTTCGGCGCGGAAAGCGGCGCACGACGCAAACACGCGAGAAGCTCTGACCGTTTCACGTTCATCCAGCGCCGACGCGCGTTCCAAAGCCGCGTCTTGAAGCCATCGATGCGCGCCATGAGCGACTGCACGTCCGGCACCGCCAGCTCCGCCGCCTGCGACGGCGTCGCCGCGCGCACGTCCGCCGCGAGATCGGAAAGCGTATAATCCGTCTCATGACCGACCGCCGAAATCACCGGAATCTTTGACGCGTAAATCGCGCGGACGACCTTCTCCTCGTTGAACGACCAAAGATCCTCCGCCGAGCCGCCGCCCCGCCCGACGATCAAAACGTCCACCGGATATTTCGCATTGAAATATCGGATCGCCGCCGCCACCTCCGCCGCAGACGTCTCGCCCTGCACCTGCACCGGATACAGCACGAGCTGCACGGACGGGAATCGCCGCTTCGCCACGCGGTAAATATCGCGCAGCACCGCTCCCGACTGCGAAGTCACGACGCCGATCTTTTCCGGAAGCATCGGCAGCCTCTTCTTATGCGCGTCGTCAAAGAGCCCCTCTGCCGCAAGCCGTTCCTTCAGCTGACGAAACGCCTCCGCAAGATCGCCCGTACCCTCGGGAATCAGCGTCTCCACATAAAGCTGATAGACGCCGCCCGCCTCATAGACCTTGACGCTGCCGCCCGCCACGACCTGCATGCCGTTTTCCGGCTGGAAACGAAGTCCTTTGTCCTTCCAGGAAAACATCACGCATTTCAGGCAGGCGTCCCGATCCTTCAGCGTGAAATACGCATGGCCGGACCGATACGCGTTAAAATTGGAAATCTCGCCGCGCACCATCACGCTTTTCAGCATTGGATCGCCCGCGACCAGATTCCGTATCCATTTTGTCAGCTCGCCGACGCTGTGAACGGTTCCCATAACGCCCTCCAGCTTTCTCATCCTAATAAGAAGAAGCCAGACCCCAGATCTTAGAGCCCGGCTCCTTCCTTTATTGCTCCTCTCTCATCATCGTTCCGAGAACGCCGTTGACAAAGCGGCCGGACTTATCCGTCCCAAACCGTTTCGCCAACTCCACCGCCTCGTTGATGACAATGCCCGGCGTCACGTCCGAATCGCTCGAAAGCTCATACAGGGCCAGACGCAGAACCGAACGGTCGATGCCCGCCATACGCGGTACCTTCCATTCCTTCGAAAGCCTTGCCAGCGTCTCGTCGATTGACGCGAGGCTCCCGCGCGTTCCTGAAAGAAGACTCCACGCGTATGCGTAATCCTCTTCCCTGTTCCGCTCGTCCTGCTTTTCTATTGCGCCGTCCTGCCATGCCGCGTCCAGCGCTTGCTTCCATGCCTCCGTGCCGTCCTCCGGCGGCGGATTCATATCAAGCTGAAAAAGCGCTTGCATCGCTGCCTCGCGCGCTCGTCTCCGACTCATGTTTCGATTCCCTCGCCTTGTTTCCTTTACTTCCTGCGGATCATCTCGCGCAAATCGCGCGGTTTGACCTCCCGGAGATTTTGCAGCCAACCGTCGTCGGCGTCGTCAATCTGCTTGCCCAGCCAAAGGCCGACCGCTACGCAAAGCCCGATGAACAGCATATTCCAAAAACCGAACAGCAAAATCGAGATTGCGACAAACGCGCCGATAAAAGCGCCCAAAACGCAGCCCCTATGCCCGCGCCACGCCTCCTGAAAAAGCCGTACACATTCCTCTTTCATTTCGCTGCCCACCATCCGTCAGGACACCCGCGACTTCTTTGCCGCGTCCTTGCCCGCAATCTCGGTGACCGAAATATCAATCGAATACTCCGCAAGGCCGAGCACATTACTCATCTGCTCCGAAACCGCCGCGCGAACGGCGTCCGAAACCTGCGTGACATTCTGGTTGCCGCCGAGTCCAACCTCAAGACCGATCACGACCGCCGAAGACGCTTCCTGTCCTTCGCCTTTCACGACGCGGCGCGACTCCACCTTTGCCTCCGCGCTCTCGACGCCGTGAACCTTCAGCGCGCTCTTCTCTGCGAGGCTCGACACGGCGGACGTCGCCACGCGCACCTCTCCGGCTGCGCCCTTCACGACCACCGCTTCCGGCTCTTTCTCCGCCTTCTCCTCACGCTTCGAGCTGCTGGAAAAACTGCACGCCACAAGATGCACACTCAGCAGGAAAACCAGCGCCGCGCCTGCCATCGTCTCCCAACGCGACAACGCGAACGCCACCTCGTTCAAAACGACCGGAACGGGAATCACCGGCAGGCAAAGCACAATCACGCCAAGCGCCGCCAGCGCCACGGCAAGCGCGTACAGGAACAACAAAAACCGATTGATAAATCCCATACTCTTATGCCTTCCCTACATCAACGAACGCGAGCGGCTTCCTCTTCCTTCGGCTCCTCTTCGGGAACGCCGACGCCCTGCACATGAATATTGACCTCGACCACGGACAGGCCCGTCATCGTCTCGATCGCCTGCTTGACGTTCTCCTGCGCCGCAAGAGCGACCTCGGGAATCCGAACGCCGTACTTCACGATAATATAGAGATCCACGGCGGCTTCCGTCTCGCCGACCTCAACCTTGACGCCCTTCGCGAAATTCTTCTTGCCGAGAATCTCCGCGATACCGCCGGCAATACCGCCGCTCATGCCTTCGATGCCTTTGACCTCCGTCGCCGCGAGACCGGCAATGATGCTGACGACCTCGTCCGCGATCCGTACCGCGCCCAGCGCGCCCTTCTTGTTCAAGGTCTCCGATTGTTTGTCTGCCATGAAAAAAACCTCCCTTATAAATGTTTCTGCCGTACGCCCGAAAGCGCCGTACAGGGCAATCCTCAGCCCCTCCCAAAACGGAAGGCACATTACCTTTCTTATTATAACAGACATTGCCCCAACAAACAATCAAAAATCCGCGCAAGACAATAAGACACTTTTCGGATAAAAATGCATATTTTTACATTGTCCTCTTGACGGAGTGCAGTTCCCAATACAATAGCCCTGAAAGTTTTATGAACTCTTTGTTGTTCCTCATTCCGCTGAAATTCCACAGTATTTCAATAGTAGTTCCGATTTTCACAAATACATTGCCATGAATGACATAATTAAGATATAATAATCCCATAATATGGAAGGAGGACGATGTCATGCCGCAAATAATTCCTATAAAAGACTTGAAGGACACGACCCATGTTTCAGCGCTTTGTCACAATACTGATGAACCAATCTATGTTACAAAAAACGGGTATGGCGATATGGTACTGATGAGTATGGAGTTGTTCGAGACGATGCGGAAAAAGTGGGATGTGTACAGCGAAATCGAGCTTTCGGAGGCACAAATCAAGCAGGGAAAGACGAAGGACGCCAGAAAAGCTCTTGCAGAAGTGAGGGCAAAATATAGCGTGGATCATGGTTGAATTAACAGCAGTTGGCAATCGATAAGGCGCAAATAAGGCGCATTTTGGCTCCAAAGATACAAAAAAGGCTTCTGGGGATTTCCCCGGAAGCCTTGATTTTCTATGGAGCTAGCTATAGGACTTGAACCTACGACCTGCTCATTACGAATGAGCTGCTCTACCAACTGAGCTAAGCTAGCGTGACTGACAAGAAGTAGTATATCTCAGTCATGCATTGACTGTCAAGAGTTTTGGCAAATTTTCTGCCCTGCCGCGAAAATCTTATGACGAAAAACATGCCGCATTACCAGTT